>NZ_JBHYIG010000073.1:0-33638 GCF_042740015.1 Streptomyces sp. NPDC059037 | reverse complement strand
GCTATTCGAGACCGGCTGTCCGTGGCGGCCGTTCCGTACCGGCTGTCTGCGGCGGCTGTTCCGGATCGGTCGTCCGCGGTGGCCACTTCGCATCGGCTGTCTGCGGCGGCTGTTCCGGATCGGTCGTCCGCGGTGGCCACTTCGCATCGGCTGTCTGCGGCGGCTGTTCCGGAGCGGCTGTCCGCGGCGATCACTCCGCACCGGCCGTCCGCAACGGCCTTTCCAGAGCGGCCGCCCCGCACCGATCGCACCGACCGCCCCGCACCGACCGCCCCGCACCGACCCGCAGCGGCCACCCCACCCCGGCCACAGCGGCCACCCCACCCCGGCCACACACAAGATCGGCTATCGACGTGAGACTCACAGAAGAGACCGAGGAGTCACGTGATGTGTCTCCCCAGACCCTCCCCGCCCCCGCCGATGACGACGCGCCCGCCGACCGCCGGACCGTCCGGCTGCGTCGGCGCATCGGATACGGACTGCTCGTCGTCGTGCCGGCCGTCGCCGGTGTCCTCGCGCTGGTCGAGGCGGGGCGGGGCGGGGACGCGGGCGGCGGGGGCGGGCACGGGCCCGGGGCCTCCACCACCGCGGTGCTGCTGCTCGCCGCGGCGGCCGTACTCGTCGTGGCACGCGGCGCCGGAGCGCTCGCGGAGCGGCTCGGCCAGCCCCGGGTCATCGGCGAGATCTGCGCGGGACTCGCCCTGGGGCCCACGCTCCTTGGCCGGCTCGCGCCGGACGTGTTCTCGTGGATCTTCCCGAAGCCGGTGGTGACGGGGCTCGACGCGCTGGCCCAACTCGGCCTGGTCCTCTTCATGTTCGGCGTGGGGCAGGAACTGTCCCAGGCGCGCGGGACGGCCCGCGAGGCGCAGGGCGCGCCGCTCGTGACCCTCGCGTCCTTCCTGGTCCCGTTCGCGACCGGGGCCGCGCTGGCGCTGTGGCTGTTCCCGCGCTACGAGGGGGTCTCCTCCGAACCGACCGCCTTCGCCCTGTTCCTGGGCTGCGCGCTCAGCGTGACGGCCTTTCCCGTGCTCGCCCGCATCCTCGCCGACCTCGGACTTCTGGGGAGCAAGACGGGCCGGCTCAGCCTCTACGCCGCGGCGGTCGGGGACGGCGTCTGCTGGCTGGTGCTCACCGTGGCCCTCGCGCTGGCGCAGGGCGACGGGCCGGGTACGACATGGCAGACGCTGCTGCTCTCGCTCGTTGCCACGGCGGTCCTGCTCGGTCCGGTACGGGCAGGCCTCAAGAGGGTGCTCGAAGGGCCCTTGGGCCGCTCGCCCGCCGCCGTCCTCACGCTGTGCACCGCGGGCGTGGCCGCCTCGGCCGGTCTCACGGCGCAGCTCGGCATCCACCAGCTCATCGGGGCGTTCCTCTTCGGGCTCGCCTGGCCGACCACCTTCCGCGGACAGTCCGGCGAGGCGCAGTCCGCCGCCGTCCACACGCTGGCACAGCTCCTTCTCCCGTTCTTCTTCCTGGGGTTCGGCCTCTCCCTCGACCTCGGTGAACTCTCCCTCGACTGGGGGAACGTGCTGCTCCTGTGCGGGATGCTCGTCGCCGCCATGCTCTCCAAGATCCTCGGTGCGGGCCTCGCGGGATGGCTGTCCGGCCTGACGCGTACGGACTCGCTGGTGCTCGGCGTACTGATGAACACGCGCGGCCTGACCGAACTGGTCGTGCTCGGCATCGGGCACCAGGCGGGAGTGATCGACGACCAGCTGTTCGCCGTGCTCGTGCTCGTCACTCTCGTCACGACGGCCATGACGGGACCGGGGCTGCGACTGATACAGGCGGTCGTCCGAAAGTAAACCTTGACCGAGGCTCGCCGAAGTCTATGGTCTGGACTAATCGGCCACCGTGCACATCCGGCCACGGCCGCCCCACGAGAGCACTTCACGCCGCACACCCCCACGAAGCACCGCCGTGAAGGAGTACGCATGGACAGAAAGCGGAAGACCGCCGCCGCGATCGGCGCGGGTCTGGCACCGGTCCTCGCCCTCACCCTGCCGACCGGTTCGGCCAGCGCGCACGGGTACGTCAACGCGCCGGCGAGCCGTCAGGCGCAGTGCGCCGCGGGCACGGTGGCGTGCGGCGAGATCAAGTACGAACCACAGAGCGTCGAGGGGCCCAAGGGGCTGCGCAGCTGCAGCGGCGGCAACGCCAGGTTCGCGGAGCTCGACGACGACAGCAAGGGCTGGCGGGTCAGCGACGTCAGCAGGACGCAGACCTTCACCTGGACGTTCACCGCGCGGCACCGCACCGCGAACTACGAGTACTTCGTCGACGGCACGAAGGTCGCCACCATCGACGGCGGCAACCAACAGCCTCCCGCCACCGTCTCCCACCAGGTCAATCTGGGCAGCGCGACCGGCAGGCACAAGGTGCTCGCCGTGTGGAACATCGGCGACACGTCGAACGCCTTCTACGCCTGCATCGACGTCAACATCCGCTAGACACAAGGGCCGTGACGGTCGGCCGGTGCCCTCCCCCGGCACCTGTGCATCGCACCTTTCCTGTCACGGCCCTATGAACCGACACCCCCTGTCGCTACCCTCCGCCGCATGATTTCCACGGTGGTCTGGGGTACCGGCAACGTCGGCCGCGCGGCCATCCGTGCCGTCGACGCCCACCCGGCGTTGAAGCTCACGGCCGTCCTTGTCCACGATCCCGGCAAGGTCGGCCGCGACGTGGGCGAACTGGCCGATCTCGGCGTCGAGTTGGGAGTATCGGCGACCGACGACATGTCAGCCGTGCTCGCCGCGGGCCCCCGGGCCGTCGTCTACGCGGCGTCGGGCGACATCCGCCCCGACGAGGCGCTCGCCGACGTCTGCAGGGCGATCCGGGCCGGCGCGGTGGTCGTCACGCCGGCGCTCTACGCCCTCTACGACCATCGCAGCGCCCCGCCCGAGCTGCGGGACCCGGTGCTCGCCGCCATCGCGGACGGCGGCGGCTCCCTGTTCGTCTCCGGCGTCGACCCCGGCTGGGCCAACGACGTACTGCCCCTCCTTGTCAGCGGGCTCGGCAGCACCGTCGACGCGATCCGCTGCCAGGAGATCTTCGACTACTCCACCTACGACCAGCCCGAATCGGTCCGCTACCTGGTCGGCATGGGCCAGCCCATGGACTACGAACCGCTGATGCTCGCGCCCACCGTCCCGACGATGGTGTGGGGCGGGCAGCTGCGGCTGATGGCCAGGGCGCTCGGCGCCGAACTCGACGAGATCCGCGAGTCGTTGGAGCGCCGCGCGCTGGATGCCACGGTGCGGACCCGGACGATGGGCGAGTTCGCGGCGGGCACCCAGGGCGCGGTCCGCTTCGAGGTGCAGGGCGTCGTCGACGGCGTACCCCGCATCGTCGTCGAGCACATCACCCGCATCCACCCCTCCTGCGCACCCGACTGGCCCGCACCGCCGGACGGTTCCGGCGTCCACCGGGTGATCATCGAGGGCCGCCCGCGCATCGAGGTCTCGGTCGAGGCCGCCGACGAGGGCGAGAACCGGTCAGCGGGCGGCAACGCCACCGCGGTCGGCCGTCTGGTGAACGCCGTCGACTGGCTGGCGGACGCGGAACCCGGCCTGTACGACGCACTCGACGTACCGCTGCGGCCCGCGGCGGGCAAGCTCGGCGCCAGTGACCTCAAGAGGAGCAGGCCATGATGATCGACATCCCCGACGGGCAGGAGCCGATCGGCTACGTATGGGGCGAGATGGTCCCCGGCATCGGGCCAGCGGCCGCGGCTTTCTCCCTCTCCGTGTACGAGCACACCGCCCTGGGACTAAGGGAGTTCGAGGCCGCACGGCTGCGCATCGCGCAGATCAACGGCTGCCTCTTCTGCCTCGACTGGCGCACCGAGAGGGACGGGCACAAGGTCGAGGCGGAGTTCGCCGACGCGGTGACCCACTGGCGGACCACCGACGCCTTCGACGACCGCACCCGGCTCGCCGCCGAGTACGCGGAGCGGTACGCCCTGGACCACCACGGCCTCGACGACGAATTCTGGACACGCATGACCGCGCACTACACCCAGCGCGAGATCGTCGAACTGAGCATGAGCATCGGATCCTGGCTGGCGTTCGGCCGCCTCAACCACGTCCTCGGCCTCGACGCGGTGTGCCGGCTCACCCCCGGTTGACCTCCACCACCCGCGAGTACGAGTCCTCCGCGTACCCGGCCGCCATTCCCCGCAGGGCGACCTCGTGGGCGGCCGTGATGACCGACGCGTCGATCCCACGGGCCGTGGCGGCCTCCCGGACGTGCGCCATGATGGCCGCCGCCGAGCGGAGGTTCGAGCCCTCCGGAGGGTGGCTGCCGGTGTCGATCTGCTCGGCGAAGGAGCCGACGAAGTGCGGCAGGAGCTCCACGACCCCACGGGCGTACGGGGCCAGATCGCGCGCGGCGACGCCCTCCGCGCCGGCCAGCGTGAAGGCGTGCACGATGCCGGTCATCGCCGTCCAGAACACGTCGAGCAGCGCGACGTCGAACGCCGCCGCCCGCCCCGGATCCTCGCCCAGGTGCACGGACGTGCCGCCGACCGCGGCGAGCGTGTCCCGGTGCGCCGCGTACGCCTCGGCCGGACCGCTGTGCAGAACGAGACAGGAGGGTGTGCCGACGAGATGCGTGGGAACCATGATCGCGCCGTCGAGGTAGGTGATCCCGTGCGCCCGCGCCCAAGCGGCGGTGGCCCGGGCCCGGTCGGGAGTATCGGCGGTGAGGTTGACGAGGGTGCGCCCCTTGAGGGCGTCGGCGTGCGGTTCGAGCACCGCGCGCACCGCGTCGTAGTCGAGCACGCACACCACCACGAGCGGGCTCGCCCCGATCGCCTCGGCGGCCGAACCGGCCGCCACGGCCCCGCGTTCGACCAGGCCGGAGCCACGGCCCGGGGTACGGTTCCACACGGTGGTGGGATGGCCCGCGGCAAGAAAGGCACCGGCCAGGGACTGGCCCATCGGGCCGAGCCCGAGGACGGTGACGGGGGCGTGGGAGGGGGAATCGGACGTGGGCATGGACGTAGACGTGGTCGTGGACATGGGTGACTCCGTAGTGGTCGCGGTCGATCCGCGGGAATGCGGGATGAGTGCGGCGGTCGCCGTCTTCGAGGGGAAATGGAAGGCGTTCGTGATGTGGGTGCTCGCCGAGCGCCCGCGCCGGTTCCGTGAGACACGGAGGCTCGTCACCGGGATCAGCGAAAAGGTGCTGACCCAGCAGCTCCGCGAACTGGAGGCGGACGGCATCGTGCACCGCGAGGTGTACGACGTACTGCCGCCCCGCGTCGAGTACTCACTGACCCCGAAGGGCCACCGGCTCTACGAACTGCTGCAACTGCTTGACGCCTGGGGCCAGGACCACCTGGCGGAACGCTCGATGCCTTCGTCATCGGCGGGATCGGAAGCGGCGCTCGCTGCGGCTCGACCAGCATCGGCCACCGCAACCCGCTGATCAATCACGCACTTTGAGGTACGTGTGCGGGTGAGCGTGCGTGTGTGAGTGTGCGAGCTACGTGGCCAGGAGCTGCTTCCTGCACAGGTCCACGTCGAAGTCGGCCTTCGGATACCGCGGATCCAGCGCGTTCAGATGTTCCAGGAGCAGCTTGCTGATGGCCCAGTTGCGGTACCACTTGCGGTCCGCCGGGACGAGGAACCACGGGGCGTGCGTCGTGGAGCAGCGTTCCAGGGCGATCTCGTACGCCTCCTGGTAGGCGGGCCACACGGCGCGCTCCTCGATGTCGCCCGGGTTGAACTTCCAGTGCTTTTCAGGGTTGTCGAGGCGTTCGAGGAGGCGGCGGCGCTGCTGCTCGTACGAGATGTGCAGGAAGCACTTGATGACCGTGACGCCGTCGTCGGCCAGGGAACGTTCGAAGCGGTTGATCTGGCCGTAGCGGCGGCCCAGTTGGCTGCGCGGGACCAGGTCGCGCACCCGGGCGATGAGGACGTCCTCGTAGTGCGAGCGGTCGAAGATGCCGATCTCGCCGGGGTGGGGGAGCGCCTGCATGATGCGCCACAGGAACGGGTGGTTCAGCTCCTCGGCCGTGGGAGCCTTGAACGCCTTGATGCGGCAGCCGGAGGGGTTGAACAGGCCGATGACGTGCTTGACCGTGCCGCCCTTGCCGCTGGTGTCCATGCCCTGCAGGACGAGCAGGACGCGGCGGCGGTCGCCCGCCGTGCTCGCCGCGTAGAGCCGCTCCTGGAGGTCCGCGAGGCGCTCACCCATCTGGGCGGTGGCCAGGACTCCCGCTGCCTTGTCCGCCGGTCCTGCCGGGGTCGCGGCCGGGTCGTACGCGGAGAGGTCCACGCGCTCGCCCTCGGAAATCCGCAACAGCTCGCGCAGCTGGGCGGGGGGCCTCCTCGCTCCCTCACCCTGCTTCTTCTTCGTGCCCTTGGTGTCCTTCGTGCCCTTCTTGGTCTTCGCCACTGAGCGGTCCCTTCCGGTGGTCTTCCCCGATCGTGCGACGCGGGAGCCGGGGCCCGCCACTCGGCTTGAGCCTTGTCGGGCAATCCTGGGCCCAGGAAGCAGCTGGCCCAGGAAGCAGCTGGCCCCGGAAGCTGCCGGGCCCCGGAAAACCCGGTGCTCGCGCCGGACCGGCCCCTACGATGAGCATCGCCGATCACTGTCGGGGGAGAGGAACCGAGGCGTGGAAGTCAACGTCACGTTCGGCGACGGCACGGCCGGCGCGGAAGCGGAAGCGAACGGCGCCGAATCCGCCCTGTCGCTGTCCCGCTGGCTCATGGCGGAGCCCGAACTCCGCGGCCACGCAAGGGTTTCCACCCGTGCGGCGCGCGAGGCCCGCGGCCACATGGGCGACGGTCTGGAACTCGTCAACGTCGTACTCGCCAACAGCATCGCCCTGGCCGGTCTGATCACCGCGGTCGCCGCCTGGCGCGGCTCGCGGCCGCGCCCGCCGCAGGTGCGCGTCGAACGGGACGGCGTCGTGGTCACGTTGCGGGACAGCTCCCCGGAGCAGGTCGAGCAGATCCTGCGGATGTGGAACGCGACCGCCGCGCCCGCACCCGTCACGACGGACGGGGACGACGACTAGCCGTGGCCCTGCTGTCGGACCCGGCCCGCTCCGAGGCCGTCCTCATCGGCGTCCACACGTACGCCACCCTGGAGAATCTGCCTGCCGTCGCCCAGAACCTGGAAGGGCTGCGCGAGGCGCTGACCGACCCCGGTGTGTGGGGTCTTGCCGACGACGCCTGCACGGTGATCGCCCAGCCGGACGGCGTGGGCGACATCCTCGACACCGTCCGGGAGAAGGCGCGCCGGGCCGAGGACACGCTGCTCGTCTACTACGCGGGCCACGGTCTGACGGATCCGCACACCGACGAGCTGTATCTCGCCCTGCCCGGATCGGACCGCGAGCGCGAGTACACCTCGCTGCGCTACGAATACCTGCGCCGGGCCGTCCTCGACCAGCAGGCCCATGCCCGGCGCACGGTGGTGATCCTCGACTGCTGCTACAGCGGCCGCGCCCTCCTCGGCAAGATGAGCGCGAGCACGCACATCGCCGACCAGGCCGTGGTCGAGGGCACCTGCCTGCTCACGGCATCCGCGGAGACCCGCCCCGCGCTGTCCCCGCCCGGCGAGCGCTACACCGCGTTCACCGGCGAGCTCATCGCCACCCTGACCGGGGGTGTTCCCGACCGGCCCGATCCGCTCGACATGGACACCCTCTACCGGCATGTGCACCGCACGCTGGCCGGCAAGTCCCGCCCGCTGCCGCAGCAGCGCAACCGCAACCTCGGCGGCTTCATCGCCATCGCCCGCAACCGCGCGGCGACGCCGACGCCGCCGCCCGTCGCCGGGCTGAGCGAGGCCGAGAAGCGACTGGCCCAGATGGAGCAGCGCTCCGAACAACTGCGCCTGGAGAACGAACAGTTGCGGCTGGAGGCCGAGCGCCGCGCCCGCGAGACGGTGGAGACCGCGCAGCGCCTGGCCAGTGCCGTGACGGCGACGGCCGAGCCGGGATTCGAGCCGTTCTGGTTCGCCGTGCCGGTACCGCGTCCGCTCTTCGGCGAGGACGGCTCGCTCCAGCCGGTGGCGGAGCTGCTGCCGGGCACCTGGTATCTGGCCTTGGAGCAGCGGGGGAGGGGCCTGGTCGCACGGAGCGACGACGGCAAGATGCGGGGGTTCATCCTCGACCTCGCGGGGATCCAGCGGGGTGACGCCGACTCGTACACCCCCGCCGCGAAGTCGGGCTCCCCGCGGGGAACGAAGGCCACGGCGGCCGCGAAGAGGCGCACCGAGGAGACCGTGCGTGCGGCCGAACGGCTCGCCGACGCCGTGGCCGCGGATCCGGATCCGGACTTCGAGATGTTCTGGTTCGCGGTGCCGGTGGCGCGGCCGCTGATGAGTGACAGCGGGGCCCTGGAGATCGTGGGGGAGTTGCTGCCCGGCACGTGGTACCTGGCCGTCGAGCGACGGGGGCAGGGGCTGCTCGCGATGACGCAGGAGGGCCGCAGGGGTTTTCTGCTTGATACGTCGGGCATCCAGCGGGGCTGAGTGCTCCGCTGGTGGTGCGGTGATGTGTCTGCGGGGCGGTGGGTGTCGGCCGGCTGTTTTGGGCCGGTGATGGAACTGTGGGTCGGTGGGGGTTGAGCGCGCAGTTCCCCGCGCCCCTGACGGGGCGAGTGCCGGTGGTGATGTATCTGCGGGTCGGTGGGGGTTGAGCGCGCTAGTTCCCCGCGCCCCCTACGGGGCGGGGCCCGTCCCGTTGTTTCTTGCGTTGCCCATTGACATCCCGGCCCTGCGCCTCGAAGCTCCATGACGCCCGTGGTAACGCTAACACCGGGCTGACACACACCTGAGGGAGCTGCCCATGTCAGGTAGTCGTCAGGATGTCGACCGGCGTACCCTCCTCGCCGCGGCCGCCGCCGGTGCGTTCGCCGCGGCCTGTGGAACCGCCGAGGGCAAGCCTCCGGGCAAGGTCGCCGTGCACGGGGACAACGCCACCTGGGCCAAGCCGATGGCCGCCGCCGGCCAGGCCATGAAGTCGGTCGCGGGCATCGAGCTCGTGCCCGAGGTGATCGCGTCCCTGGAGTCGTTCGAGCAGGTCGTGCGGTCCTCGCTGCGGACGAGCAAGACGCCCGACATGCTCAAGTACTGGTCCGGGTACCGGCTTCAGGACCTCGCCCGCACCGGCGGTGTCGTCGACCTGACCGAGCAGTGGGACAGCGCGGTCGGCAAGGGCTGGGTCGAGCCGTCCCTGCGTACCGCGTTCACCTACCGGGACCGCGTCTACGCCCTGCCGATGAACCTCGCGTACTGGGTGTTCTTCTACAACCCCGAGGTCTTCAAGAAGCATGACCTCGAAGCCCCCGAGACCTGGGACGACTTCCTCGCCGCCTGCACACGGCTGAAGCAGAACGGCATCACGCCCCTGCACGGCACGGCCGACGGACGCTGGCCCTCCTTCATCTGGTTCCAGGAGGTGTTGAGCCGTCAGGACCCGTCCTTCTACCAGGACTTGATGAACGGCCGCGAGCGCTACACCGACCCGCGCGCCGAGCGGGCCCTGCGCACCATCGCGTCCTTCTTCGACAAGGACTGGTTCACGCCCATGGACCTGAACCACAACGACGCGGCCGCACAGGTGGTCCAGGGCAAGATCGGCATGGTGCCCTGCGGCACCTGGCTCGGCTCCACCCTCGTCGGCGCGGGCGGCAAGCCCGGCAAGAACGTCGACGCCTTCGTGCTGCCGATGGCGACGCCACGCGCCCGCCCCAGCGTGATCTTCGAGTCGAGCGCGTTCGTCTCCACGGTCAAGGGCCCCGACCACGAGGAGGCGCGCAAGGCCGCCGGTGCCTGGCTGCACCCCACCGTCATGAAGGCCTTCTCGCACACCCTCCAGGACGGCTGCCCCAACCCGAAGGTCGCACCCGCCAACCCGATCATCGACGGCCTGGCCCGCACGGTACGCGGCGACAAGCTCTGGCTGCTCAACCGCTTCTGGGAACAAGGGCCTCCCGAACTCGTCGAGGCGACCGTCGACGATCTGGCCGGCTTCCTGCTGAACCCGCACTCGTACCGCCAGGTGCTTCGGACCATGCAGGAGCGCGCCGACGAGGCATGGAAGGTGTGGCGGGAGGCGGAGGAGACATGACCGAGATCGTGACCACCGCGAAGGCCGCGGGCAAGAGCTCCGGGAAAGCGGCGCGGACCCGTCGCCGCGTGCCCACCCGCACCCCGCACCAGGCGGTCGCGGAGAGCGGCAGGTACGGCAGGCCGCTCGCCGCGCTGCCCTGGGCACTGCCCGCCTTCGCGCTCGTCGGCGTCCTGCTCGTCTACCCCTTCTTCCGCAGCGTCTACGGCAGCTTCTTCGAGGACAACGGCTTCACGAGCAGCTTCACCGGCTTCGACAACTACGCGCGGCTCGCCGACGACCCGATCTTCGGCCGTTCCCTGCTCAACACCCTGCTGTGGGTCGCCGGCACGCTGCTGCTGCCCGTCCTTGCCGGCCTCCTCATCGCCGTCGCCACCCACCGGATGCGCTTCGGCGGCCTCGCCCAGCTCGTCATCGTCCTGCCGTACGCGATCTCGGCCGCCGCCACCGGTGTCCTCTGGTACTTCATGCTGAACAGCCAGGGCGCGGTCAACCAGATCCTGCGCGCGGTGGGCCTCGACTCGTGGGCGCAGGCCTGGCTGCTCGAATGGCCGCAGAACACCCTCGCGATGATCGTGGCGAGCACCTGGCAGGCCACCGGGCTCAACGTCGTGCTCTTCGCCATCGGTCTTCGCGCCATCCCCAAGGACACCGTGGAAGCAGCCGAGTTGGACGGCGCGACCGGCTGGCGGATGTTCTGGTTCGTGACGCTGCCGCAGCTGCGTGCCGTCACGGTCGTGGTCGTCGGCATGGCCATCGTCAACAGCCTCAAGGCCTTCGACATGATCTGGCTGCTCACCAAGGGCGGCCCGTCCCGCTCCTCCGAGACCCTCGCCCTGAGCATGTACCGCGAGGCGTTCCGGCTCTTCCACGTCGGCTACGGCTCCGCGATCGCGCTCGTCCTCTCGGTGATCGTCGTCGCCTCGTCCTGGATGTATCTGCGCCGCCAGATGCCCGAGTCCACCGCGCGGGCCTGACCCGCCCCCGAAGAGGAGACCCTCATGGGACGCACCGTGCGCCATCTCTTCGTCATCGCCTGTGTGGTGTTCTGGCTGATCCCGCTCTACCTGCTGATCGTCAACGCGCTGACCCCGGCCACGGAATACACGGGCGAGCCCGCGTGGACCCCGCAGGGCTTCGACATCGCCGACAACCTCAAGACCGCCTGGAGCGACGCGGGCATCGGCGACAGCTTCCAGTCCTCGCTCCTGTACGCCGTGGTGTGCGGGGCGGCGGCGGTGCTCGTCGCGGCCATGGCCGCGTTCGCCGTGGTCGTGCTGCCGATCCCCAGGCCCGCCTTCTGGTTCTGGCTGATCTACTCCGGCACGCTCTTCCCGCTGCAGATGTTCCTCGCCCCGCTCTTCGGCCTGTACGCCGACGCCAACCTGTACGACACCCGGCTCGGCCTGATGATGGTGTACGTCGCCTGGGCCATCCCCTTCGCGTTCTTCCTGATCCGCAATCAGATGACCACGATGCCGCCCGAGATCACCGAGGCGGCGCTGATCGACGGCGCATCGATGGGGCGGATCTTCTGGCGCATCCACGTACCGCTGATGAAGGCAGGTCTCGGCGCGGCGTTCATCTTCCAGTTCACCGCCGTCTGGAACGACCTGCTGCTCGGCATCACCCTCAGCCGCAGCCCCGAGGTCCAGCCGGTGATGGCGTCCCTGAACGCGCTCTACAACGCCTACAGCTCGGCGGGGCCGCCCGTCATCCTGGCCGGCGCGCTGATCGTGTCGCTGCCCACGCTCCTCGTCTTCCTGGTGTTCCGCGGCCTGTTCCTGCGCGGTGTCACCGCATCAGCCCGCTGACCCGACCACACTCTTCGGGAGAGATCCACATGACGACACGGGCCCTCGTCCGCACCACCGACTGGGACAACGACCGGATACGCGACAGTCTGCGCTCCAGTGTGGTCAGCGCCGAAGGGCCACTGGGCGGGGGCGTGTTCAGGCTGACGGAGGAACCGCTGATGCGGCGCGCGGGCGACGGATCCCTCCTTCAGTCCCTGCGGGTGGAGCCGGTCAACGGTGCCGAGATTCCTGCCGAGTTGAGCGTGCGCACGGAATCGGGAGCCGCGCTGCGAGTGGAGCGCGCCGCCGGGCCCGGCCGCTGCGTGCGGCTTCTCGTCCCCGCCGTCGAGACGGCGACCCGCGTCACCGTCGGCCTCCCGCGGGGGCAGGGCGGCATCGACGTACGCATCACCCCCCAACGCCAGTGGACCATCCACCTCGTCCACCACTCCCACCTCGACATCGGCTACACCGACCCGCAGGGCCGCGTCCTCGCCGAGCATCTCTCCTTCCTCGACTCCTGCCTGGAGCTCACCCGGGCCACCGACGACTGGCCCGCCGAGTCCCGATTCCGCTGGTGCGTCGAGTCGTTGTGGTCCTTCCGGCAGTGGGCCGACGCCCGGCCCGCCGAACAGGTCGAGGAGTTCGTACGCCGGGTGCGCGAGGGACGCATCGAGCTGACCGCCCTGCCGTTCAACCTGCACACCGAGACCTGCTCCACGGACGAGCTGCACGAACTCCTGCGCCTGGCCCACGACCTACGCGACGAGCACGGCGTCGACTTCACCTCCGCCATGCAGACCGACGTGCCCGGAGCGGTCGTCGGCCTCGTCGACGCCCTCGCCTCCGCCGGGGTCAAGTACCTCTCCGTGGCGCACAATTGGGCCGGACGCTCGGTGCCCCACCTGGTCGGCGGGGAGAAGCTGCCCCGGCTCTTCCGGTGGCGCGCGCCCAGCGGCAACAGTGTCCTGGTCTGGGTCACCGACACCCCGCACGGCCTCGCCTACATGGAGGGCCCGCTGCTCGGCTTCGACACCGACTACGCCGACGTCGACGACCTGCTGCCGGCCTATCTGACCTCCCTCGCCAGCAACCCGTACCCCTACCGCGGCGGCATCTTCGGCTGGGCCATGGACCACGCCGAGATCAAGCGCGAGCCCTACCCCTGGGACGTCCTCCACCTGCGCGTGCAGGGCAAGTTCGGCGACAACGCGCCGCCCCGCCGCATCATCGCCGACACCGTCCGCCGCTGGAACGAGACCTGGGCCCACCCCCAGCTGCGGCTCTCCCGCAACGAGGACTTCTTCACCGACGCCGAGGCCAGGCTCGGCGACGCCATCCAGACCTTCGAGGGCGACTGGACCGACTGGTGGGTCGACGGCGTCGGCTCGGGAGCGCGGCCGCTCTCCCTTGCCCGCACCGCCCAGTCCGTGGTCGCCGACGCCCAGACCATCGGCACGTTCGCAGGCATCCTCGGCGCCACGGGGGCGGAGGAGGACTGCAAGGACGCCGCCGGGGTCTACGAGGCGGTGTCGCTCTTCGACGAGCACACCTGGGGCGCCGGCGACCCGTGGACCCACGGCGACGAGGGCGGGCACTCCGGCGAGCACCAATGGCACTGGAAGTACGGGCAGGCGATGCGCGCCCACGACGACGGCCACGCGCTCCTCGCCCGTGCGAGCGCACGGCTCGGGCAGCGGCTCGCGGTGTCGCCGGGTGCCGTGGCGACGTACCACGTGATCAACACCTGCTCCTGGCCGCGCACCGATGTCGTCAGCGTCTTCCTGCCCGAGAGCAGCGTCCCCCTCGACAGGACCGTCGCCGTGCACGACGCCCGCAGCGGTCGCCCGCTCGCCCACGAGGAACGGCCACAGACCAACGACGATCACCGGGACGCCGGACGCTTCCTGGTGGTGCGGGTGGACGACGTGCCGCCCGCCGGGTCGGTGCGCCTTGACATCACGGACATCACCACCGACGCGGCGCGGGCCGACGGGCGCTCGGGGACCACCGTGGTGAAGGCCGCCACCGGCTGGAACCCCACCGGCGGCACCGAGCGGGAGGACCCGGCCGAGACCGCCGCCGCGGCGCTCGCCCTGCCCGAACCGACACTCCTGGAGAACGAACACCTCGCCGTCCGCGTCGACTTGGCGCACGCGTGCGTCGCCTCCGTCATCGACAAGGCCACCGGCCGTGAACTCGTCCGCCAGGACGCCGTGGTCGGCTTCAACGGCTACCTCCACGACAGCTACACCACCGCGGGCGCCTTCAACCACAACTCCAGCCGCACGACGGCGTCCGACCGCCTCGAACACCTCGGAAGCCGCGCCGTCGCCCCGCCCGCCGCCCTCATCGCCCGCCGCTCCACGGCCACCGCCGAATCGATCACGTACGAGACCCGCCCGGCCGGAGCCAACCGGCTGCGCACCACCCTCACCCTGCCCGTCGGCGTGCCCCGCCTCGACATCGAGAACCGCCTGGACAAGGACGCGACCCCGGGCAAGGAGAGCGCCTACTTCGCCTTCCCCTTCTCCTTCGACGACCCGGCCGTACGCATGGAGGCATCCGGCGGTCTCACCGGCAACTCCCTTCCTGTGGTGCCGGGTTCGGCCCTGCACATGCGGGCCGTGCGCCGCTGGGTGACCCTCGCGGAGGACGGGCTCGCGGTGGCCTGGTCCACGCAGGACGCGCCGCTGGTGCAGTTCGGCAACATCGCCCTGCCGTACGCGCCCTTCCCCAAGACGATGGGCCACGACGAACCCGCCACCGTCTTCTCCTGGATCCACAACAACCTCTGGGACACCAACTTCCCCAGCGAGCAGGGCTTCGAGTTCACCTACCGCTACAGCCTGGCCTGCGCCACCTCCGCCGATGGTCTCGGCCCCGCCACGGCGGCGGCCTGGAGCCGCCCGCTGCGCGCCGTGCGGGCCAGGGGGCCGGAGGGCGGCGGACAGGCGTCCCTCGCCTTCGCCGACCTCGGCGACCCCCGGGTCCGCCTGGTCGGCGCCACCGCACCCGGCCCCGGCGAAGTCCTGCTGCGGCTGCAGTCCTTCGCCGAGGAGCCGGTGGAGTGTCCCGTCCGCGTCCACTTCCCGGTGGCTGCGGCGCACCGGGCGGACTACTTGGGCGCGGCGGGTGAAGAACTGCCCCAGACGGAGGGTGAGTTGACCGTCGACATTCCCGCGCTCGGCACCACTGCTGTGCTTTTCGTACGTCCGTGAACGAAGGAGCATGCGTGTACCGGCTCGACCCGCGTTACGCCCCGGCACCGGGGACCGTGCTGACCGCCGGCTGGCAGGCCGTGGCGGCGCAGCTGCCGCCCGGCCCCGCGATCGTCGCCGTCGAGGGTCCGCCGACCGCCGACTGGGCGACCATCGCGGCACGGCTGACCGCCGAATGCCCGGCCCCCGTCCGCACCCTCGACATCCGTACGCACTACGCGCCGCCCGCCGAGGTCCGGCGCCGCACCATGAGCCCGGCCGACACCGCGGACCCGTACTACTGCCGTCTGGCCGAGAACCCCCTGGACGATCTCTTCGACCAACTGCCGCGGACGTCACGGCTCTTGGGGGATGCGCTTCTTCTGATCGTCTATGGTCCCGGCGCCTCGCTCGTCGCACACGACGTGCTCTGGTACGCCGATCTGCCCAAGCGGTACGCCGAGTCGGCCGTGATCGCCGGGGCGGGCGGCAATCTCGGACTGCCGGGAGAGCGCGCCGAGTTGAAGCGGCTCTTCTACGTGGACTGGCCGATGCTCGACCGCCACCGTGACGCCATCGCGGACCGCCTGGACGGCTGGCTCGACGTGCAGGACCCCGGGCACCCCGTGTTCCTCGACGGCGACGGCCTGCGGACCTGCTGCGCCGACCTCGCGCGCCGCCCCCTACGCACCCGGCCCTTCTTCAACTCGACACCCTGGGGCGGCCATTGGGGCCAACGCGAACTCGGCTTCAACCCTGGCGGGCGCAACACGGCCCTCGGCTACGAACTCATCGCCCCCGAAGCGGGCATCCTCATCGGGCACGGCCCCGACACCCAGGCGGAAGTGCCCTTCCAGCTGCTGTGCGTGCTCCACCCCGAGCAGGTCCTCGGCCCGGAGGCGCACGCCCGCTTCGGCACCTCCTTCCCGATCCGCTTCGACTACCTGGACACGGTGGGCGGCGGCAACCTGTCGGTGCACTGCCACCCCAAGGAGCCGTACATGCGGGAGCGGTTCGGCTGGGCGTACACACAGCACGAGACGTACTACATGACGCTCGGCAGCCCCGACACCCGCGTCTTTCTCGGCCTGCGCGAGGACGCCGACCTCGACCTCTTCCGCAAGGAGATCGAGGAGGCGGCGAACGACGGGGTGCCGATGGACCCCGAGGACCACGTCCTGACGTTCCCCGCCGAGCAAGGGCGCCTCTTCATGATCCCCGCGGGCACCCCGCACGCCAGCGGCGCGGGCCATCTCGTACTGGAGATCAGCGCCACCCCCTACCTCTACAGCCTGCGCTTCTACGACTGGCTCCGCCCGGACGCGGACGGCAAACCACGCCAACTCCCTTACGAACACGGCCTCGCCAACCTGGAGACCGAACGGCGCGGCGACGCCGTCGCCCGCGATCTGGTGCAGGAGCCGCGCGTCCTGCGGCGCGGCGACGGCTGGCACGAGGAGCTGCTCGGCGCGCTGGACGAGATGTTCTACGAGGTGCGCCGCCACACTCTGGACGCGGGCGCCGCCGTGGACGAGCACACCCGGGGCCGCTTCCATGTGCTGAACGTGGTGGCGGGCGAGGGGATCGTCGTCGAGACGGCGGCAGGTGACCGGCACGCCCTCGCGTACGCCGAGACGCTGACGGTTCCCGCGGCGGTCGGCGCCTATCGGCTCGTGGCGCCGCGCGGCCCGGCGAAGGTGGTGAAGGCGCTGGTGCGGGAGCCCGACGGTTCATGAAGGCCGTTCTGGAGATCGGCGGCACCCATGTCACCGCCGCGGTCGTGGAACCGGACGGCGCGCGGGTGAACCGCCGCGCAGGCCGGCCGCTGGACCCACGGGGTTCCGCCGAGGACATACTCGGCGCCGTCGTCCGGTGCGCGGGGGAACTCCGGGCGCCCGCGGGCCTGGTGTGGGGCGTCGCCATCCCCGGTCCGTTCGACCACGAGAAGGGGATCGCACGCTTCCGGGGCGTCGGGAAGTTCGACGACCTGTACGGCATCGACGTGCGTTCGGTGCTGCTCGACGGGGTGCGGCCGCGGCCGGCCGACGTGGTCTTCCTGAACGACGCGCACGCGTTCCTGCTCGGTGAGTGGCGCGCGGGCGCCGCGCGCGGCGAGCGGCGCTGTGCCGGGATCACGCTGGGGACGGGCGTGGGGTCGGCCTTCATCGTCGACGGGGAAATCCGCCGCGACGGCCCGGGTGTGCCGCCCCAGGGGCGCGTCGACCTGCTGAAGTGGGCGGGCGCGCCGCTGGAGGACACGGTGTCGCGGCGGGCCGTCCTCGCCCGGTACGGCGACCCGGACGCGGATGTGCGCGATGTCGCCGCGCGGGCACGGGACGGCGATCGGCGGGCCCGCCGAGTCCTCGACGAGGCGCTCACCGCCCTGGGCGCGGTCCTGGCGCCGTGCCTGCGCGACTTCCGCGCCTCGGCGCTCGTCGTCGGCGGCTCCATGGCGCAGTCCTGGGACCTGGTCCGCCCGTCACTCCGGTCCGGACTGGGGGATACTCCGGTGAGGGTACGCAGGGGCCTGCTGGGCGGGGACGCGGCGCTGGTGGGGGCTGCGGGGTATGTCAGCGCGTCGCGCCGCTGATACGCCTCCCGTAGGGGGACCAAACGGAGAGAGGAACCACGGCCGATGCCCGAGCCGCAGGCGCAAAGAGGCGGCAAGACCACCCTGCGGGACGTCGCGGAACGCGCGGAAGTCAGCACGATGACCGCGTCCCGCGTCCTGCGGGACGACCCCCGCGTCCTGCCCGCCACCCGCGCAAGGGTCCGCGCCGCCGCCGCGGAACTCGGCTACCGCCCCAACGAAGTGGCCCGCAGCCTGCGCCTCGGCAGAGGCACCGGCCTGGTCGGTCTCGTCGTCACGAACCTCGCCAACCCCTTCTACTCACGCCTCGCCCTCGGCGTCGACTCGGTGGTGGCAGGCGACGGCCTGAAGACCGTCATCGGCAACACCGGGCAGAACCTGGACAGCGAGCGCGAACTCGTCGCCGACCTCGTGGCCCGCCGCGTCGACGGCATCATCGCCGTGCCCGCGGCCGCCGACCAGCGGCATCTCGCCGCGGCGGCGGCCGATGGCGTACCGGTGGTGCTCGCGAGCCGCCCGCCCGACGGGTTCGCCGCCGACTGCGTCCTGGTCGACGACTTCGGCGGCGCCCGCGACGCCACCGCCCGGCTGATCGCCAGGGGCCACCGCAGGATCGGGTTCCTCGGCTCCCCGCCCGCCGTCTACACCGGCACCGAGCGCCTGCGCGGCTACGCCGACGCCCTCGCGGACGCGGGAATCCCGCTCGACGAGAACCGCGTACGAGCGGGCCAGACCGAACCGCGCGAGGCCGAGCGCGCCGCGGCCGAGCTGCTCGCGCTGCCCGAGCCGCCCACCGCGCTGTTCTGCTCCAACAACCGCAACACGATAGGGGCGTTCCGCGCCATCCGCGCGAGCGGCACCGACACCGCCCTCGCCGGCTTCGACGACTTCGAACTGGCCGACGCGCTGGGCCTTCCCCTCACCCTCGTCGCGTACGACAGCGACGAACTCGGCCGCGCGGCCGGCCGCCTCCTCGCCGACCGCATGCGGGAGAAGAAGCCGGGCGCCGCGCCCCCCGGACCGGCGCGGCGCATCGTGACGCCCACCAGCCTGGTGGAGTACGGGACTTGAGACCTGACCGGTGGGGTCCCTGCGGGATCAGGCCCCGCCGGCCCGTCGCGTGGGAGAATCCGGGGCGTGGACGCGGGGATCCTCGAACGGGATCTGCAGCTGGCACGGCTGGCCGCCGCCGCGGGGGAAGCGGTCGACGGTGCGGGCTCGGTGGCGCTCGTCTTCGGCGAGGCGGGGATCGGCAAGTCGAGTCTGGTGAACGCGCTGCGCGCAGCCCTGTCCTCGCAGGCCCGGGTCCTTGTCGGGCAGTGCGACGACCTCGCGACGCGCCGCCCGCTCGGCCCCTTCAGGGATCTCGCCGGGAGCGTCGGTCCTGACCTCGCGCGGGCGGTGGCGGAGGGCGGCGACCGGCATCGGGTGTACGAGGCGCTGTGGGCCGAGCTGACCGACGGGCCCCGCACGGCGGTGCTCGTCGTAGAGGACGTGCACTGGGCGGACGAGGCCTCGCTCGACGCCCTGCGGTTCCTGGTACGCCGCGTGGACCGGCTGCCCGCCGTCCTTGTACTGACCTACCGCGACGACGAGTTGGACCGCGAGCACCCGCTGCGGGACCTCCTGGGGCAGGTGTCGCGGGCGGCCCGTGTGCACCGCGTCCCCCTGCCGAGGCTGTCCCGTGCGGCGGTCCGTGAGCTGAGCGCCCCGAGCGGCCTCGACCCCGCGCAGGTGTACGCCGTGACATCGGGCAACCCCTTCTACGTCGCCGAGGTCGTCGCGGCGGGCGGCACCGGGGAGGTGCCGCCGACCGTGGTCGACGCGGTCCTCGCCAGGCTGCGCGTCCTCTCCGCCGCCACCAGGGACACCCTGGAGCAGCTCGCCGTGGTGCCGTCGGCGGTCGAGCACGCCCTCGTCGACGCTCTACTGCCGTCGGGCGTGCCCCAGTTGGCGGCGGCGGAGCGGCACGGCCTGCTCGTCGTCTCCCCCGAGCGCGTCGCGTTCCGGCACGAGATCATCCGCCGTGCCATCGCCGACTCGCTGCCCGCCGCACGCCGCATCCAGCTCGACCGGAACGTCCTCGCCGCCCTGGTCGGCCTGCCCGGCGCCGACGCGTCCCGCATCGTCCACCACGCGGCACAGGCGGGGGACCTGGACGCCATCGCGCGGTACGGCCCCGACGCGGCCAGGGACGCCGCACACACCGGCGCGCACCGCGAGGCCGCCGCCCAGCTGCGCCTCGTCCTGCGCCGGCGGCAGCGCTTCGGCCCGGCCGAACTCGCCGGCCTCCTGGAGCGGTTCGCGGTGGAGAGCTACACCATCGCCGACTCGCAGGCCGCCGTGCGCGCCGAGCAGGAGGCCGTCGAGCTGCGCAGGGCCCTGGGCGACCGGCGCGCCCTGGGTGCCGATCTGCGCTGGCTCTCCCGCATCCACTGGTGGGCGGGCGACGCAGACGCGGCACAGGAGGCCGCCCGCGAGGCCATCGACGTACTCGAACAGGCCGGGGACGAGCGGCTGTTGGCGCTCGCGCTCAGCAACACCGCTCAGCTGCGCATGCTCTCCGACCGGTACGCCGATGCGATCGGCTACGGCGAACGCGCCATCACCCTGGCCCGGCGGACGGACGACGCGGCGATCCTCGCGCACGCCCTGAACAACGTCGGCACCGCCCGCTGGCGCGGCGGGGACCCGCTGGGGCGCCCGCAGTTGGAGGAGAGCCTGGCGGTCGCGCTGAAGGCCGGCGAGGCCGAGCACGCCTGCCGCGCCTACGCCAACGTCATCTGGACGCTCCTGGAGAACCTCCAGTTCAGGGAGGCCGACCGGTTCCTCGCGCCCGCCCTGGAGTTCGCCGACCGGACGGAGCAGCTGGGGTTCCTCTGCTACCTCCAAGTCGAGCTCGCACTGCGGAAGTTCGCCGCGGGGGCATGGGACGACGCGGAGCGGTACGCCGGATTCGGCGACGTCGGCGCGTTCCCGCCCGCCCGCTGCCCCGCCCTGACCGTCCTCGCCCGGGTCCGCATCCGGCGCGGCGCACCCGGCGGCGATGAACTCCTCGCCCAGGCCGGGCGGATCGCCGCCCGCACCCGGGAGCTGCAGCGCACGGCGCCGGTCGCCGCGGCCCGCGCGGAGGCCGCCTGGCTGCGCGGCGACCACGCCGCAGTGATCGCCGCGGTCGAACCGCTCCACGCGCAGGCCCGCCGGCTTGGCGCCGCGCCGTACCGCGCGGAGCTCGGCCACTGGCTCGCCAAGGCCGGTCGGCTCGTGCCCGATGACGGTTCCGGGCATCCGTACGCGTTGCAGGCGGCGGGCCACTGGCAGCAGGCGGCCCAGGCCTGGCAGGCGGCGGGCTGCCCCTACGAGCACGCGGCGGCCCTGGCGCAGAGCCCGGACCCGGCCGACAAGCTCGGTGCGCTCGCCGCGCTCGACGCCCTGGGTGCCGTTCCACTGGCCCGGCTGGTCCGCGCCGAGCTTCGGTCGCTCGGCGTGGCCCGGATCCCCCGCGGCCCGCACGCGGCGACCCGCGGCAACCCCGCGGGCCTCACCGGACGCCAACTCCAGGTCGTCCGGCTGCTGATGGAGGGCCTGACGAACGTGGAGATCGCCGGGCGGCTGGTCCTGTCCGTCCGCACCGTCGACAACCACGTCCGCGCGGCCCTGGAGAAACTCGGCGCCCGCAGCAGACGCGAGGTCGCCGCCCGCATCGCGGACCTTGGCCTGCCGCCCGGCGCCGAAAAGTAGGTACCCGCACACGCGAGGTGGGTGACGGGCACGGATGCCGGGGCCCGGCGCCGCGCGTAGAAAGAGGCGGACGGGACCCAGGTATCCAGCACGGGGGAGCACATGTCCAAGACGCCCGCACAAGCCGCACGGCATGAACTGATGGAATTCAAAGGGGAGTTGATCGGCCCGGACGACTCCGCGTACGAGGAGGTCCGCGCCGTCTACAACGCGATGGCCGACAAGCGGCCCGCTCTCGTCGCGCGTTGCACCGACGCCGACGACGTGGCCAAGGTGATCCGTTTCGCCCGCGAGCACCGCCTGCCGCTCGCGGTGCGCGGCGGCGGCCACCACGGAGCGGGCCTCGGCACCTGCGAGGGCGGCGTGGTCGCCGACCTGTCACCGCTGAAGTCCGTGGCGGTCGACCCGGTGGCCCGCACGGTCCGGGTCGGCGGCGGCTGCGTCTGGGGCGAGGTGGACCGCGCCACGCACGAGCACGGCCTGGCCACGCCGAGCGGCATCATCTCCACGACCGGCGTCGGCGGTCTCACCCTCGGCGGCGGCCTCGGCCATCTCACCCGGCGGTTCGGACTGAGCATCGACAACCTCATCGCCGCCGATGTCGTCCTGGCCGACGGCAGCCGGGTGCGCGCGAGCGCCGACGAGAACGCCGATCTGCACTGGGCGATCCGCGGAGGCGGCGGCAACTTCGGCGTCGTCACCTCCTTCCTCTTCCGCCTGCACGAGCTGAGCACGGTCGTCGCCGGGCCCACCTTCTGGCCCGCCGAGCAGGGCGCCGAAGTCCTCGCCGCCTACCGGGAGTTCCTGCCACGCGCACCGCGCGATGTGAACGGCTTCTTCCTGTACGGCACCGTGCCCCCGGCCCCGCCCTTCCCCGAGGACCTGCAGCTGCGCAAGGTCGCCGGCGTCGTGTGGTGCCACACCACCGACGACCCCGACGCGGCGGCCCGCGCCATGGCGCCCCTGCTCGACGGGCTGCCCGAACCCGCCCTGCACGCCGTCGCCCCGATGCCGCACCCCGCGCTGCAGTCCATGTTCGACGGGCTCTACCCGCCCGGCGACCAGTGGTACTGGCGGGCGGACTTCGTCGACGAGATCCCGGACGAGGCCGTCGCCCTGCACGCCAAGTTCGGTGCCGAGGTGCCGACCATGCAGTCGACGATGCACCTCTACCCCATCGACGGCGCCGCCCACGACCACGCCTCGACGGACACGGCCTGGAGCTACCGAGGCGCCCACTGGGCGTGCGTCTACGCGGGCGTCGACCCGGACCCGGCCAACGCGGAGCTCATCAAGCGCTGGACCGTCGACTACTTCGACGCCCTGCACCCGTACACGGCGGGCGGCGCCTACGTGAACATGATGATGGACGAGGGGCAGGACCGCGTACGGGCGAGCTACCGCGACAACTACGCACGTCTGGCCCGGGTCAAGGCCGCGTACGACCCGGAGAACGTCTTCCGCCTCAACCAGAACATCGAGCCGTCGCCGGTGGACGCCGGGTAGCCCCGAAAGGCCGTCCCGACGCGCCCCGGCGCCGGGACGGCCTTAGCGTGAGCGCCATGTGCTGGAGCGCGACGGCCGATCTCGTGGCGGGCACGGCCGTCTCCGCCGTGGGTGTCGTCTGTGTCGCCCAGGCGGCGCGGTGCCCCCGCGACCTGCCCATGGCCGCGCTTGTGCTGCTCCTCGGCATCCACCAGATCATCGAGTCCGTGGTCTGGCGCGGCGACGGCGGCACGGGAGCCGCCACCACCGCCTGGGCGTTGATCGCGCTCCCGCTGCTGCCTCTGTGGCTGCCCGTGGCGGTGCTGTGCGCGGCGCCGCCGACCGCCCGCCGCCGGCTCCTCCTCCCGCTCGCGGCGGGCGTCGCGACGTCGGCGGTGCTCACGTACTACCTGGCGACCCGCACCGTGACGGCCGACATCCGCGGCCACACGGTCGGGTACGGCTTCGGCCTGCCGCATCCGGCGCCGGTCGTCGCCGGCTACCTCGTCGCCACCATCGGCTCCCTGCTCCTGTCCGGCGACCGGGGCCTCATCCTGTACGGGGTCCTGGCCGCCGTCGGAGCCGCGGTGTCCGTGGCGCTGTGGCGGCAGGAGTACCTCTCGACGTGGTGCGCGCTCGCCGCGCTGTCCTCGGTGGTCCTGCTGCGCTGGGTCAGAAGGCGTCGTCCGCCAGCTCGACGGCCGTCCGGTCAAGGCCTTCAAGCAGCGTGAACTGGGCCTCGGTCCTGGGCAGTTCATGGCGGAAGAAGTAGCGGCACGCGCCGCGCTTGCCCTCGTGGAAGGCCTCCGTTCCGGGCACGGCGGCAAGGAACTGCTCCAGCCACATCCAGGCGACGACGACATGCCCGACGGCTTCGAGATAGACGCTCGCGTTGGCCAGCGCCGTCTGGGGATCGCCGGTCGACCACAGCCGCTGTGTCACCTCCACCGCACGCGCCACGGACGCGTCGAGCGCACGCCCGTACCCGGCGGCGGAACCACCCGCCGCGGCGGCGCGGGCACTCGTCGCCGAGATCCGCTCGACGAGCAGCCGAAGGCCGGCGCCGCCGTCCATGACGACCTTGCGGCCGAGCAGATCGAGGCCGTGGATGCCGTGCGTGCCCTCGTGGATGGGGTTGAGGCGGTTGTCGCGGTAGAACTGCTCGACGTTGTACTCGCGGGTGTAGCCATAGCCGCCGTGCACCTGGATCGCCAGGCTGTTGGCCTCAAGGCACCACTGCGAGGGCCAGCTCTTCGCGATCGGGGTGAGCACGTCGAGCAGCAGCTTCGCCTCGGAGCGCGCCTGCGGCGAGGTGCCGGTGTGCTGCTCGTCGAGCAGCCGCCCGCAGTACAGATTGAGCGCCATCGCGCCCTCCACGTACGCCTTCTGCGCGAGCAGCATCCTGCGTACGTCGGCGTGCGCGATGATCGGGACCTGCGGCGACTGAGGGTCCCTGGCGGTGACCGGCCTGCCCTGCGGGCGGCTGCGCGCGTAGTCGAGCGCGTGCAGATAGCCGGTGTAGCCGAGGGCGGTCGCGCCGAGGCCGACACCGATCCGGGCCTCGTTCATCATGTGGAACATATAGGCGAGGCCGTGGTTCGCCTCGCCGATGAGGTGGCCGACGGCGCCGGGCTCTCCGCCCGGCCGGTGGGCGCCCTCACCGAAGTTGAGCAGCGTGTTGGTGGTGCCGCGATAGCCCATCTTGTGGTTGAGGCCCGCGAGCACGACGTCGTTGCGCTCACCGAGCGAACCGTCGTCGCCGACAAGGAACTTGGGCACGATGAACAGCGAGAGCCCCTTGACGCCGGGCGGGCCGCCGGGAATCCGGGCGAGCACCAGATGCACGATGTTCTCCGAGAGCTCGTGCTCGCCGCCGGAGATCCACATCTTGTTCCCGAAGAGGCGGTACGTCCCGTCGTCCCGGGCCTCGGCCCGGGTGCGCACATCGGCGAGCGACGAACCGGCCTGCGGCTCCGACAGACACATCGTCCCCAGGAAGCGTCCCTCGACCATGGGGCGTACGAAGGTGTCGATCTGCTCCTTGGAGGCGTGCGCGAGCAGCAGATTGGCGTTGCCCATGGTCAGGAAGGGATACGCCGCCGTGCCCACGTTCGCCGCCTGGAACCAGGCGAAACAGGCCTGGGCCACCACGGCGGGCAGCTGCCCGCCGCCGATCTCGTGGTCCATGGCACTGGCGAGGAGCCCCGAATCGCCGAAGACCCGCAGCGCCTCCTTCACCTCGGGGATGACGTGCACCCGCTCCCCGTCGAAGGTGGGCTCCTCGGCGTCGTTCTTCTTGTTGTGCGGGGCGAAGTGCCGCGTCGCGATCTGCTCGCTCAGCTCCAGGGCGGCGTCGAAGGTCTCGCGGGAGTGCTCCGCGTACCGCTCCCGGCCGGTGAGCGCGGGCACGTCGAGCCACTCGTACAGCAGGAAGTCGAGATCGCGACGGGACAGGAGCAGGGATGCCATGCGGTTTCTCCATGCGGTGACGGCGGTACCGATGCCGGGGCAGGCAGCCCCGCACCCCCGATACTAAGCGGTTGCTTACGGGATCTGTCGAGGGGCGCCCGCGGTCGGCACCGACGCGTCCCGCCGGACACGGTACGGCTGGGAACGCTCAGCCATAAGGCGTTCGGGTTCATGCGGATCCAGCCACGGGCCGCGGCCCTGAGCGGAGGGCTCGCCGTCGTGACCGTGCTGGTCCTCGGTGCGGCAGGATGCGCTGGTTCGGGAGGAGCCGGTGATCCGTTGCCCGACCCCGTGGTGCCGTCATCGTCGGTCGGTTCGAGCGAGCCCCAGTCGAGTTCTTCCGGCGGCGACGGAGGGGACGACTCGAAGGCGTCTGGTGGCGAAGGCGGGGACGATCTCGTCCGCCCTCCGAGACTCCCTGCGAAGGCGTTCCCACGCCCGCCCCGACCTGCCCGCCCTCTCCGGAAGTGACGCCGAGCCCCGTGCCTGGTGTGTCCTGACGCGCGGCCGTCGGTAGAGCCGATGGACACGAGCCGCCTCCACCGACGCCGCCTCCACCAACGCCGTATCCGCCGACGCCGACAACCCGGGAACACGGCTCGCCCCGCGCTTCCCCCGCCCGCCCAGCCCACGGAGCCGAGCGGGAAGGCCACCGAGATCGCCAACTCCGTGTTCGGCGCGGGCTCGCTCATCCTCGCGCTGATGCTTTACACCGGGTTCGTCCACGGCCGCGCCTACTACGCCTACTTCCACCTCGATGTCTTCTCCGTGGGGTTCGACCCGGTCGAGATGGCGCTGCGCAGCTCCGCAATGGCCCAGGCCGCGCGCTTCGACACGGCGGCGATGTCGAGCACCTGATTGCCGACCGGGTCGACGTCGGAGACGTACTCGTACTTCCAGGCCCGGTGGCCGGGTGCTTCACCGGTATGGGAGCCACTCGGCGCCGGATCGGCCGGGGGCGGCCCCTGCGTTCCGCACCCGGCGAGCAGCGCGACAACGGCGACGAGTCCAACCCTGCTGGTGACGCGTGGTATTGGCATTCGCGGGATTCTACGGCTCTGCCCGACCCGCCCCTGTGCCGTTGACCCGTTCCGCGACAGCCGGGTGCCGTTCCCTCAACGGGCCCGCGCCGGCGGGCGGACCGAGTCACGGGAGACCACCGGGCACGTCAGGCGGCGTGCGGCCTGACGGTCCACCGGCTCACCCGCTTCGGAGGCGTCGAGCAGCGTCCCGGTGGCCACCCGGTCGTTCGCGCAGACCACGCCCGTCGGCCGGGCAGGACCGTCGAGCACCCGCAGCGCCGCCGCGTACCCCTCGTCGATCCGCCGGCCCGCGCCGAGCACCCACTCGTCGCGGGCGGTGATCCGGGCGGCCCGCAGTACGGTCGCGGAAGCCCCGGGCCCGGCCCGATGTTGTGATGTCGTCGGTCGAGCCGCCGAGCAGGGCGATGTCGCGGTGCCCCAGGGCACGGCGGCGCGGCGCATCGACATCGCCGCGTACACGATCCCGTCGACCCGGCGGGCCCGCAGCTCGGCGACCGCCTCCGCCTATCCGGGCGGTGACCCAGCTGATCGGCGGCCTTCCTGATCCGCGCCTGGGTCGTGGCGGAGAGGTTCCCCGCGGCGCGGCCGCTGAAGACGAAGGACACGGCGGCGCGTGACACCCCGGCAGGCTCGGCGACATCGCGGGCGGTGGGGCGGCTCACGTCGCGTCTCCTCCTGGTGTGTGACTGCGGGCAACAAGCGTCACGGTCCGCATCGCCGGAGCGTCCGGCCATGTCGGGACACAGGGGGCGCGGCTAGGCTGACGTGGATCAAGGCGGATCACCCGTGCGGCATCGAGGGGGGGCGGGGAACATCGAGAACGCCGACAGCGTGAGCAGGGGCGCGGGCAGGCCCGAACGGCCGACGTCCAAAGACGTCGCGCGTCTTGCCGGGGTCTCGCACACCGCCGTCTCCTTCGTCTTCAACGGCCGGGCCGAGGGCAATCTCTCGCCCGCGACCCAGCAGCGCATCCGCAAGGCCGCCGAGCAGCTCGGCTACCGGCCCAACGCTGTCGCCCGTGGCCTGCGCTGCCGCCGAACGGCCGTGATCGGCCTGGTCACCGACCACATCGCCTCGTCGCCGTTCGCCGGGGCGCTGCTGCGCGGCGCGATGGAGACCGCCTGGGACCGCGAACACCTGGTGCTCACCGTCGACTCCACCGGCGACCCCGCCAAGGAGGACGCGGCCGTCGCCGAGCTCCTCGACCGGCGGGTCGACGGCATCATCTACGCCGCCATGTCCCTGCGCTCGGCCCGTGTCCCCGCGGGCCTGAACCGCACCTTCGCGGCGCTCGCCAACTGCCTTCCGGATGACGGCTCGCTGGCCGCGGTGATCCCCGCCGAACGGTCCGGCGGCCGGGCGGCGGCCAAGCTCCTCCTTGACGCGGGGCACCGCAGGATCGCCCTGGTCGGCGGGCTCGACGACATCGCGTCGGCGGAGCGGCTGCGCGGCTTCCGGGACGCGCTGCGGACGGTGGGGGAGCGGGCGGGCAAGGACCGGATCGTGCGTGGCGGAGGGGAGATCTCCGCCGGGTACGCGGGCGCGATGCGGCTTCTCGAGGGGGTGCCTGCCGAGCGCCGTCCCACGGGCATCGTCTGCTACAACGACCGGGTCGCGGCGGGCGTCCTGCATGCCGCGGCCCGGCTCGGCATCGACGTACCCGGCGAACTTTCGCTGGTCGGCTACGACGATCAGGAGCACATGGCGGGGTTCCTGTACCCACCGTTGACCACGGTGGCGCTGCCGCACCGTGCCATGGGGGAGGTGGCGACGGGGCTGCTTCTGGACGCCATCGAGAACGCCGCGCCCCCTGCCGTGGAGGTCCGGCGTCTGGAGTGCCCTGTGGTGGTGCGTGACTCGGTGGGGCCGCCTGGTTCGTGAGGGCGCTTCTTGCCGAGGCCCGCTCACTCGTGTCCCGGTGGTATCACTTCCCAGCCTGTGACCCTCGTGCCTTCTCCGCCGACCGTCAGGTCGGCGACGTCGTCCGGGCGTCTGTAGATGCGTTCCGTCGCCACCGCGCGGTCCGCAACGAAAAGTTCGAGCAGGGATCCGTCGACCAGGATACGAACCTCAAGGCCCCCTGGAGCAGCAGGAGTTGACCGCAACGTGATCGGTGCCGAGCCGTCGGGCCGTTCGCGTGGCCAGGCGGTGCGATCCAACGTCACGGTCCCCGCGGCCGGATCCACGGCCAGCGTCAGCTCCGCGCCCGATGCGCCCCGCAGCAGCGTGATCGTGGTGGGTGCGTAGGCGGTGACCTCGATGTCGTATGCGAGAGGCAGCGGTGTACGACCACCCGGCTCCGTCACGAACGGCTCGGCCGCGCGCAGGAGTTGAAGCTCCGGAGCCGGGGTGACGCGTACCGTCCCGTCGGGATGCGTGCCGACGACACGCGGCGCCGTGAGGACACCGGACCAGCCCGCCTCGTCCACCTCCCGCTGCCCCCGCGCCTCCCAGGACCAGCCCCACAGCAGATTCCGGCCCGCCTCGGCGTCGTACAGGACGGCCGGCGCGTAGCAGTCCCTTCCCTGGTCGAGCGGGCCGCCGATGCGAGGCGTGAAGTCAGTCAACGCACCGTTGTTGCACGTAATGAGACGGCCCGTCAGATAGGCCGTCGACATGGGTGAGCCGTCCCACAGCGACACCACCAGAGTCCAGTCGCCGTCGGCTCCCTCGAACAGCTGAGGGCACTCCCACCCGACCGCGTCGCCGCCGAGGGCCTGCGCCGCCACCGGATCGTGCCCGTCCACCAGCACCCCGGCGAAGCGCCAGGACCTGAGGTCGTCGCAGTCGTACAGGAGAACCGACGGTGTGCCGTCCGCGTGACCCGCGCCGACCACCGCCCAGCGCCGGCCGCCATACCGGAAGACGAACGGGTCGCGGAACATCGTCACGTCCAGGCCCGGTGGCGGCCCGGACACCACCGGCTCGGGCAGCGTGCGCCAGGTCGTCAACTCCTGGGATTCGGGGGCGACTTGGGCCAGGCAGATGGTGCCGATACCGGTGTGTGCGTGGTCCACGCCGGTGTAGACGGCGGTGGGGACACCCGCGTCGTCCACCACACAGCCCGACCAGCAGCCTCCCTCGTCCGGGCCGCCCGGTGTCGGGGTGAGCGCGATGGGGTGGTGCTCCCAGTGGGCGAGGTCGGCGCTGGAGACGTGGCCCCAGTGCATGTTCGCGTGCACGGGAGCGTCGGGGTTGTGCTGGTAGAAGAGGTGGTAGCGGCCGCGCCAACGGAAGGGCCCATTGGGGTCGTTGACCCAGTTCGCGGGCGGCCTGACCCGGAAACGCGGGGCGTGGACATCGGTAGGGGGGCGGGACGTGCTCAACGGTTCACTCCTGCGGATGTGATGCCCTCGCGCAGCGGGCGCTGGCCGACGGCGAAGACGGCGATGGCGGGGATCATGGAGAGCGCGACGCCCGCGAGGACCACGGAGACGGATCCGGTGCCGAGGTTGCCCTGGAGCGAGACCAGGCCGAGCGGCAGCGTGAAGTTGTCGGTCGACGTCTCCAGGATCAGCGGGCGGAAGAACTCGTTCCAGTGGTAGTTGAAGGCGAGGACGCCCACGATGGCCAGGCCCGGCGCGGCCAGCGGCGCGTACACCGAGCGGAAGATCCGCCAGGGTCCCGCGCCGTCGATCATCGCCGCCTCGCCGAGATCCTTGGGCATGCCGAGGAAGTACTGCCGCATCAGGAACGTCCCGAACGCGGTGGGCCAGGCGGGGATGATCAGTCCGAGCAGCGTGTCCGTCAGGCCCATCGACTTCAGGATCAGGAACACCGGCACGATCGTGACCTGCAACGGCACCATCATCGTCGCGAGGACGAGCCCGAACAGCGGCTTCTTGAACCGGAATTCGAGGCGTGCGAAGGCGTATCCGGCGAGTCCCGCGGTGATCATCTGGCCGACCGCGATCAGCGCCGTCACCAGGGTCGAGTTGAGCGCGAGCAACCATACGTCGATCTGCGCGAAGACCTGGCCGTACGCCTCGGTCGTCGGCTCGGACGGAATGATCTGCGGGGGCAGATCGAAGGATTCGGCGGGGGCCCGCAGCGAGGTGGACACGGTCCAGATGACCGGGCCGAGGGTGAGCAGCGCGACCACGGTCAGACCGGCGATCCGCGCCCAGGACGACAGGCCGTACTTCCTACGGTTCACAGGGTTCACCCGGCTCACTGGTAGTGGACGAATCGCCGGCTGAGCCGGAACTGGAGTGCCGTGACCGCCAGGATCAGGGCGAAGAGCAGCACGCCGACCGCCGAGGCCGCACCGAACCGCAGCTGCTCGAAGGCGCTCTGGTAGATGACCATCACGACGGTGCGGGTGGAGTCGCCGGGCCCGCCGTCGGTGAGGACGTACGGCTGCTCGAATACCTGAAGGGCGTTGATGATGCCCACCACCGAGGCGACCAGGAGGGTGGGCGAGAGCAGCGGCAGGGTGACGGCGAGGTGCTTGCGGATGCCCGTGGCGCCGTCGAGGGACGCGGCCTCGTGGATCTCCTTGGGGATGTTGTTCAGGCCTCCGACGAAGAGCAGGAAGGAGAAGCCGAACTGCTGCCACACATAGACCAGGACGACCGCGGCCATCGCCGAGTCCTCGGAGGTGAGCCAGGGGACCGGGTCGATGCCGACATGGCCGAGCAGCCAGTTGATCACCCCGAATTCTTGGTTGAAGAGGTACTTCATGACCACCGAGACGGACGCGGCGGACAGCACCAGCGGGAAGAAGAACGCCGAGCGGAACGTCGAGCGCAGCCAGCCGGGCAGCCGGTTGTTGAGCGTCAGCGCGAGCGCAAGGGCGAGCAGCAGCTGCAGGGCGACCGCGAAGAACATGAAGAGGAGGGTGTTGGTGAAGGAGACGAGGACCGTGTCGTCGGTGAAGGCCTCGCGGTAGTTGTCGGTGCCGGCGAACGCCGGAGCATCGATGACGTCCCAGTGGAAGAAGCTCAGGACGACGGATCCGACGATCGGTACGACGGTGAAGACCAGGACGCCGATGACGGTCGGCGCGAGGAAGAGCGTGGCCAGCAGGCGTGATCCGCGGTCCCGCCCGGTGGGCCGGGACGCCGGCTCCTCGACGGCGGCCCTGGCCTCGGTGGTGTGCTGGGTGGTCGTCATGCGTCACGCTCCATGGCCTTCTCCAGATCGCCCTGCAGCCGCCGCAGCGCGGGACGCACCCCGCGCGGATCGGCGAGCGCGGTGCCGGTGTGCTTGAGGAGGAGCTGCTCGACCTCGGCGACCTGGGGCGGCGCCGGGATCGGGCCTGTGGTGGGGAACTTGTCGAGGGTGTCGTAGAAGACCTGCCAATGCGTCGGCCCGGTCTTCTCGTAGCGGGCCGCCCGGACCATCGAACGGCGGGCCGGGGTCGTCTGGTTGGCCCGGAAGAGCTCGGTGAGGACGTCCTTGCGCACGGAGTACTTGATGAACTCCCAGGCCGCGTCCCGCTTCTTCGACGTACGCAGGAGCGCATAGCCGGCGGCGCCGAACTGGTGGCGCTGCGTGCGCCAGCGTGGGAAGTACTGCACGTCGTAGCCGGTGCGCCGCATGCCCGCGTCGTGCAGTCCGCCCGCCCAGAAGCCGCCCGCCGGGGTGACGCCGACGCGGCCGGTGGAGAAGACACCGACCAGGTTGTCGCCGTTGCCGCCCTCGGGTCGTGAGCAGAGCCGGTCCTGGATGAGCGAGGCCAGGTGGTCGTACACCTCCTCGACGCGCTCATGGGTGGCCTGCGGGGTGTGCCAGCGGTAGCCGCCGCCCCGGCCGCGGCCCTGGTCGGCCGGGTAGAAGTCGTTCCACAGCCAGTCGCCGCCGGGGGCCTTGGACTCGACCAGGACATTCGTGTCGTTGGCGAACAGCCACGGGACGACGCCGCCCCACAGGCGGTTGGTCCAGAAGTACGGCGTGAAGTGCGAGCCGCCGGTGCGCTTCATGTCCCGCAGCAGCGCCGTGAAGTCGTCGCGGGTCCAGTCGGGCGGCGGCAGCGGGGCATCCGCCTGCTTCAGGACCTCGGTGTTGAGATACACGTCGGCCGCGTTGAACTCGACCGGCAGCTGGTAGAGGCTCCCCTCGTACATCATCGACTCGACCAGCGAGGGATGGACGTCCGCGAAGTACTCGCGCAGCTCGTCCGCATCGCGCTTCACCCAGTCGTCGAGCGGCACGCCGAGGCGCTGCGCGAAGAGCTGCACGCCCTCGGTGGCGACATAGACGAGATCGGGTTCGGTGCCCGCGGCAATCTGGGTGAGGATCTTGGCGAAGAAGTCCGACCAGTCGGTGGCCTGGATCGGCAGCAGGCGCAGTTTGATGTCGGGGTGCAGCTTCTCGAAGCCCTCGCGCAGGGCGCGCTGCGCCGCCGGGTCGAAGGCGGAGCCGAGCGTGGCGACGACCAGCGAGTCGCCGTCCCGGCCGGGGATGTCGGCGCCGGTGAGCCGGTCCCAGCTCGCAGCGGTGCCGGCGAGGGCGGCGGCGCCCGCGCCGTAGCCGCCGTAGCGCAGCACGGTACGCCGGGGGATCTTGAAGTGGGGCGAGTCGGTCATCGATGGGCCTAACTCGTATTAGTTGATTTCCGTGACCCAGATGATGAGAACCCTGTTACGCCGGTGTCAATCCCCTTGCGGCGCTTGACCTTTAACGAGTTAGGTCTACAGTCCTGACCCAGCGTGGACCGGCGACGGTCGGAGCGAGGTCCCGCCATGAGCCGCCCATGTCGGGAGAGGGACGAGTGACGATGCGAGAGATGACCAGAAGGACGCTGGTCCGGGCCGGAGCCGTGGGCGCGGCGCTGGCCGCGACACCCGCGGGATCGGCCTCGGCCCTGGGCGCCGCCTGGGCCCTGGACCGCAAGTCCGCCGAACAGGGCGCGAGTTACCGCGCCGAGTACCACTTCACCGTCCCCGACCAGTGGAAGAACGACCCGCAGAAGCCGATCTGGATCGACGGCGAGTACCACTACTACTACCTCTACAACGCCGACTACCTGGCCGGCGGCACCACCACCGGCACGGCCTGGCGCCTGGCCACCAGCACCGACCTGGTCTCGTTCAAGGACCGGGGGATCGCGATCCCCAAGGACACGACCCCCAACGGCGACGTCTGGTCCGGCTCCGCGGTGGTGGACACGGACGACACCGCGGGCTTCGGCGCGGGCGCGGTCGTCGTCCTGGCCCCCCAGGAGCCGGACGGGAACGCCGACACCCCCGCCGGGCTCTTATAAACAACAGACGCTGCCGA
>NZ_JBHYIG010000072.1:0-33774 GCF_042740015.1 Streptomyces sp. NPDC059037 | reverse complement strand
TTTGTTAATCGAAAAACACACATGATTTTTTTGTGGTGTGGGTGTATCCGCGCGCGGGGGCCCCGGGGGGGGGCCCCGGGGGGCCCCTCGACATTGCTCGATGGGGCGTCAGCTGAACGACGGCACGATCTTCTTCTTGCCGCCCTCCTCCTTCCAGGAGACGGCGGCATCGAACGTCTTACCCTTGGCCGAGACGAAGCCCTTGCCCTGGATGGTCTTGCCGGCCGCCAGGTCACGCCTTTGCGCATCGGTAAAAGTCACCTGGCACCAGGAGCGCGGCGGCTCGTCGCCAGAGCCGAAATCGGGGACGACCTTCTTCGCCTTCGCGTCCCAGCTGACCTTGCAGCCGAAGGTCTTGCCGGTCCGCGCGCTGACAAAGCCGTCGATCTCCAGCGCCTGGCCCGCCAGGAGCGCCGTGACTTCCGCCGGCGTAAACGTCCGGCTGGACCACTCCGTCGGCTTGTCCGGCACCTCCAACTGGAACCCGATGAACTTGCGGCCCTTGTAGTCGCCGACGCCGAGCGCTCCGGTGACCCTGTAGGGCTTGTCCGCCTTGTTCGTGGCCTCGAACGAGATCGTCTCGCCCGCCAGCAGCTTCGCCACCTCGTCATCGCTGAACTCGTGGCCCGACCAGATCTTCTTGAAGGCGACCTTCTTCGGCCCGCCCGGAGCGGCCTGCCACACACCCTCGGCGCGCGCAGCGACCACCTGCTCCTTCAGGCCCAGCTCGGCGCGCATGGACGCAGCATTCTTCGCCATCGTGACGATGTCCTCGCGCACCCAGTCGGCGACGACGGCCAGGCGCTCCTCGGCCGTCGCCGTCCCGGCGGCGATGTCGCGCATGTCGGCGTAGACCTTCTCGGTGAGCCCGAGGTCGCCGATGCGCGTGCCCGGCAGGAGCCGCCAGCTCATCTCGCCGGCCTGCCCGAGCCTGAGCTTCCGACCCTTCTCCGTCAGCAGCGGGTACTTCGCCTTGTCGTTGGTGACCTCCGAGTACGTCGAGGTGCGGGTCGCGCCCGTGCCCACGTCGCGCTTCTCCAGCTGCTTCATCAGCCACTTCATCGTCGGATGCTCGGGGCGCTTGTTCGCGCCCTCGAAGATGAACGGCTCCGCGGTCTGGCCCAGGCCCTTGCCGGACTCGTTCTCGTCGCCCTCGGTCGTGTCGTCGCCGGCGTCTGGATCGAACACAGCCCGCCAGCCGGGGCTCTTGGGCACGTTGGCGATGCCGACGAAGTCCGGGTACTTCTCCACGTGGCCCTTCTGCTGCTCGTAGAGGTAGTCCTCGGCGAGCATGGCCAGGTAGTTCTTCGCGAGCATCTCGTAGATGAGCCGCCCAGCCTTGCCGTACTTGTGCTCGACCTCTTCCAGCGAAGAAGGCACCTTCTGGCCCGGACGGTTCGCGCCGTGAGCGCCCTGGGGCTTCACATGCGTGGAACGAGGCTGGCGGTGCGTCAGAAGCCCAGCGTCGACGCCGCCCACCGAGGCAATCTTGTCGACCAGCGGCGCGAGGTCCTTGAACTGCTCGGGCGTGATCGTCTTGTCCTCGGTGCGCGGGTACGAGACAACCTGGTCCTCGTACATCTTCTGGTAGGTCGAGAGCGTCAGGCTCGCCTTCACGCCCTTGCCAACGAGCATCGAAGACAGGGAGGCAAGGTCGAGCAACTTCGGCGGCGCGGTCTTCTTGTCCGCCTTGCCGTCCAGGACGACAGGCGAGGGGCCGTACTGCTGCGGCACCTGGCCCTTCTGATCGAACCGCGGCTCGCCCGGGTTGGTGTACATGACGTCGTTCTCGTCGCGGAAGCGGTTCTGGAAGAACGGCTTCTTGACGTACGCGTCGTAGGCCCTCTGCTGGTCGCCGACGAGAGAGACCATCGCCGACTTCAGCCGGCCCTGGCGCAGCACCAGGTCCTGGCCGGACTGGCGGCCCATCGCCGTGGTGATACGGGTGAACTGCATCGAGAGGAAGTCCCACTGCGAGCGGTACAGCGCCTTGCGGTAATCGCCCTCGTCCTGCATGGACTTCACCGGCCGGCGCTGTTCGAACGCCTTCTGGATCGACGCCTTCGACTCATCGGTGAACTCCATGCGGCTGAACTTCTTGCCGTGGAAGCCGAGTTCGTCGATCGCCTCCCAGAAGAGCAAGTCGCCCTCGCCGGACGGATCCAGGTCCGTGGCGATGACGATCTCGGCACCGCGCCCGAGCGCCGCACGCAGAGCCTTGATGACGTCTGCGACGTTCTTCTGCGGCTCACGCTTCCACGTCAGGTCCTCCGGATTCCACGGCAGGCTGCCCAGGTCCCACTTCTGATAGCCATCCGCGAGCGAGGAGTCCACCATCGCGTGCGGCTGGGCGAACTCATAGAGATGACCCCGCAGGCTCGCCACCTCGTAGGCCGTGCCCTTGTAACTGCCCTTCGTCCCACCGAGGGCGCTGGCCATGTTCCTCGCTGCACTCGGCTTCTCTGCGACCACGATAGCGACCATGTCGACTCCTTCTCGCCATTGACTCGGAAGCGAGTGGGAGTCTACTTGAAAAGGGTGGTCGAATGGGAATGGGGAGGTGATTAAAAAGGCGTTGAATGACGCGAGGGTCATGCAGAGAAAGCCAGCGTCGGCACGCTGTTCGAGTAATCACCGCTCGAGGTGGCCGTCGGGCGCGGTTTCGATCGTGCCGTCGTCGGCGCGGCGAGCCGCGTAGAGCGTCGCCCCGGAGATGGCGTTGGCGATGTACATCGCCGCGAACCGGTCTTCCGGGACGGCCTTGTACATCTGCCAGGCGCGGGTCTGCCATGGCGCCGTCGGGGGCGCCCTTTCCGCGCGTGACCTTGCGGTCGACGTACCGGGGGGCGGCCGCGGTGATCGTGCGACTCGGGCTCATGGGGTGAGCCGTCCAAGGGTGTCGTCGATGCGGTTGAGGAGGACGGTCGCGCCGGCGACGGCGAACCATTCGACGGCGTGCGCAGCGAGGGGGTGTTGTGCCACTGGTCGGTGGCGCACAGCCAGACGGCGAGGGGCAGGCCGGATAGCCACCAGCCCATGCGGTACGGGCACGAGAGGAGCGTGATGGCGGCCGTGCGGGTCTTGGACGTTTCCTTGCGGGCGTGCCAGTCGAAGACGCTCCGGCGGGGGCCGTCAAGGATCGTGTCGTGGAGGACGAGCTGGGTTGCGCGGTACCCGGCTGCGGCGAGGAGGGCGAGCTCTGTGAGGCCGATCATGTCCGCCCATTTCGAGAGATCTTGCTGACGGGGGCGGCCACTATAGGACCTTTGCTGCAAATCCTCCGCTGAGATTGATCTTCAGCGGGAGATTCTTGATCTCTGGGCGCTCAGCACCGGTCTGGGAGGATCTGATACCTTTCGCCGCTCCCCGGGCGCCCGGTCGTCGCGCGGGGACTCCCCGGCGGGTCATGAGCACGCCCGCCGAGGGCCGGGAGGGACGCCGACGGCTACGTCGAGGCGGCCTTCGGACGGTGCGGGCACGCACGCCCGCGGCCGTCGGCGTCCACCGGTCCGGCGCGGCACCTGGCGCTACGCCGCCTCGTAGTGGTGCGCGCGCCCACCCCGCCACCGCACCCACGCCGGGTCGTCGAGCAGCCCCTCCGCGTCCGGCAGTCCAGCGCGGCGCAGGAACTCGACGACGTCACGATCCGAGTGCGCGAGGCCGAGGATCTCGCCGCGTACCGTCACCCGCCGGCCGCCCGTGCCGGACGGCGGATGCATGACTATCGGGGCGGTGGGCATACCTCCAGCGTGCGGCTGCGCATGCTCTGCGGCGACTCCGCCCTTGAAACGCTGGACGGCTTCACAGCACGGGCGGGGTGGCGTTCTCACCTCGCCCGGAAGACGCGTTGCCGAGGTACGTGATGAACGCGTCCGCGACCTCCTGGCCGTGGTGTGCCTGCACCCACCGGGTGGCGGCGACCAACTGGCGGCGCGCTGCTGCCGCATCCTCCAGGACGCTGCGCTCCGCCCGCTCGTCCCGGTCTGTGGTGATGGCCTGCACGTCGGTGAGGGAAATCCGTTGTTCCCAGACGTCGATCATCCGGGCGGCAGTGAATCCGGGGTGGGTCGGGTGCGCCGCGACGAACCGGGCGATGTCATCGTCATCGTGTGCCATCCCCTCATCGTGGCGGCCCGGCGCGGCTGCGCGGAGAGGTTTCCGGGATCAGGAAACAGGTGGCGCAGATCGAGCACTGCTCACTCCAGCACGCCGAGCTCGGTGTCCGGTCTGCAGTGGATGCAGGCCCGGATGCCGCGAGCCAGCTCCCATCGCGCCTCGTCGCGGTTGACAGCCGTGCGCCGTTTCCCTGCCGCGCCGCAGTCTCCGCGGTGCACCTCGATGGGCGGGCCACCGTGCCCGATGCCTCGCTCGACGATCCAGTCCGGGACAGGCGGGCGGGCTTCCTCGCGGCGGGCTTGCTCGGCTTCGCGGCGTTCTTCGTCGGCGATCCATCGGTCGATCTCCGCGAGGGCGCGTGTGGCCTGCTGCTCGACGACGCGGCGGGCGAAGCGCAGCTGATCGAGGCGGGTAAGCGGAGCAGACTCGTTCACTTGTTCGAGTCTAGTCGAGTGGCGGCTTACCGTCGCGAGCACACTGTCCTCGCCACCGGACCTTGAGCGATGGACACCGAACTTTGAGCGGTTCTCCGCTTAGTCGGCCTGGAGGACCTCGTTGCGCAGCGCGTGCAGCAGCCTCAGGGCGTCCTCGTTGTCGGCGTCGGTGAAGGCGTGGATGGCGAGCAGGATGGATCCGGCGATCAGCTTTGCGGTGACGGGGTCGTCGCCGGCGGGTGCGGCCTGGTTGTGCAGGGCGTCCGTCAGGACGAAGACCATGCGGGCCATCGGATCACTGTTGATCTCTGTGACCAGTCGGCCGGTTTCGTCGTGGTCCATGGTGGCGTCGATGCCGAATGCGGCGATCAGAATGCGGTGGAGCGTGTGCTGCCCATAGGCGGCCAGCAGTTCCGGCAGCGGGCGCTCGCCGATCCCGCCCGTCAGCACCGCCAAGGCGTCGTCGTCGTTTCCGACAGTGGCCTCCAGCGCGGCCAGTGCCCGCAGGTGCTCCTCGTCGGTCAGCTCGATGTCCATGGCACTGCAAGCTAGGCCAACGCACGGAAGCCGTGGCGGCGTTCGCCGCGAAACCACACTTCAGGGTCTGGAACCGGCAACCACCACTCAAAGTTCAGTGACAATCGCTCAAGGTTCGGCGGCACAAGACGCACACCCGCGGGAGGATCGCCGCATGCCGACTTGTCCCGTATCCAGTGATCTGGTCCGCGTCTCAGATGATCTGGTTCGATTCGCTTCTGGTCTCAGGTGATGTGGTTCGCCGAGGTGTTTGAGACGGGTTGTCGCTCGTTGGGGTGACGCGATCTGCGTACAGGCTGTGGTGCTCCATGAGGTGCTTCACCCTCACGGTACGGGGTGAGGGGCCTGGGGAGGTGCTCGTGGGTGAGCCTGCGGAGGTGGTACCCGCCTGGGAGTACGCGGCCGACGTCCATGTGGGGTTCGTCGGTCCCGATGGTGCTCGTCGGCTCGGCCCGCTGGCCCGGTACTGGGGTGAGCCCTTCGAACTTACCTCGCCTGCCAGGAAGTTCGCCGCGTTCAAGGGACAGAAGAACTTCACGGGGGACTACTGGGCGGTGACTTCGCGGTCTTTGGTGGGCTACGAGTCGTGGGTGGAGCGGGACGCCGCGATGGCCCTGGACTTCGATCCCGCCGTCGTGGCTCTGGCTTCCCAGCCCTTCTGCCTGGTCTGGCCGGACGGCGACCGGGATCGCGAGCACACCCCGGACTACTTCGCACGGCTCGCTGACGGGACCGGCATGGTTGTCGATGTCCGCCCGCAGAAACTGGTCGACGAGGAGGCTGCTGAGGTCTTCGCGGTCACCGCGCGGATCTGCGAGTCGGTGGGATGGCAGTTCCGGCTGGTCGGCGACCTGGATCAGCCGTTCCGGGCGAATCTGCGCTGGCTGGCCCGCTATCGCCATCCGCGCTGCTATCGGAGGCCGGTGGCGGACCGGCTGCGGGAGGTGTTCTGCGAGCCGCAGATGCTTCTCGCCGGGGCCGAGCAGGTGGGAGACCGGTTGGCGGTTCTGCCAGTGCTCTATCACCTGCTCTGGCAGCACGAACTGACAGCAGATCTGGTCTCGGCCCCGCTGGGCTCCGCAACGGCCGTCCGCCTGGCGGAACAGGGGCGGCCGTGAACTCCGCGCGTCCGGGGCGGCTGCGGCTGGGCGACCGTGTCCGGTTCCAGGACCACACCTACACGGTGGTCGGGCTCACCGGGATGCGGGTCCGCCTGGTCGATGTCCACGGCACCGGCATGCTCGTGGACCAGCTTCACCTCCAGGCTGCGGCGGACTTCGCCGTCCTCGGCACTGGTGAACGGGCTGCGCTGGGCTCGGCCGCGCTGCTGGGACACCTGCCCGAGGAAGTGGCGGACCGCGCCCTGTGGTGGCAGCGGCACATCGTCGAGCTTCTGACCGGCTTGCCGCCGGACGCTACGGCAGGTGCTCGTCCGCGGCCCGAGTACGACCCGGGCACCCGCTCGCTCGCGGAACGCGAGCAGGCCAAGGCCGCCGAACTGGCCGCGATGGGCGAGGAGATCAGCGCACGGACCGTCAAGCGCAAGCGGCAGCGTTACGAGGCCGGCGGCGTCGAGGCGGTGGTGGACCGTCGGCTCGCCCCGCACGCCTCGCTGCTGGGCCAGGCGGATGAGCGCGTCGTGGCGGCGATCCGACAGGTCATCGCCGAGAGTGTGGAGGCGTCCACCCGCACGATCGAGTACGCGCGCTGGCGAACCGAGCAGATTCTGGCCGCCGAGCATGGCAAAGGCGCCATCGAGATGCCGTCGCGGGCCACGTTCTACCGGCTCTTTGGCAAGTTGTCCCGCGGTGTCAATGTGACTGGTTCGGCCCGCACCCGCCGGTCGTTGGCCGATCAGCCCGCAGGTCCGTTCCGCTACGAGCAGGTCGCGGCCCCGGGCGAGCTGATGCAGATCGACTCCACTCCCATGGACGTGCTGGTCCGGCTCGATGAGGGGGTGCCCGGCCGCGTCGAGCTCTGCGGTCTCGTCGACGTCGCCACCCGCACCATCGCCGCCGCGGTGGTACGGCCGACCACCAAGTCGGTGGACGCTTCGCTGCTGCTGGCCCGCGCGTTGACGCCGGAGCCGATGCGGCCGGGCTGGGCACAGGCCCTGGCGATGTCCCGCTCGGTGTTGCCGCACCGCAGGCTGCTGACGCTGGACGAGCGCCTGGAGCACGCGGCCGCCCGGCCGGTGATCATCCCCGAGACCATCGTCTGCGACCGGGGCAAGGCGTTCATCTCGGAGAACTTCCGCGCCGCCTGCCGGACCCTGGAGATCAATTTCCAGCCCTGCCACCCCGCTCGCCTGCGGAGAAACCTCACATCGAACGCACACTTGAATCAGTAGCCACCCTGTTCTGCCAGTTCCTCCCCGGTCACCTGGGCCGCACGGCCGAGCATCGCGGCCGGCGGGTCGAGGACGAGCCGCTGTGGTCGATGCTGGAGATCCAGGAGCTTCTGGACGAATGGCTCGTCGCCAAGTGGCAAACCAGGCACCATGACGGGCTCAGGGACCCCGGCAGTCCCGGCCGCACCTTCACGCCGAACCAGAAGTACGCCAGCCTCATCGAGAGCTCCGGCTACGTCCCTCTCGCCCTGACCGGCGACGACTTCGTCGAGCTGCTGCCCGCGACTTGGCGGGCCGTCAACTCCTACGGCATCAAGATCAATCACCGCATCTACGACTGCGCGGAACTGGGTCCGCTGCGGCGTCAGCCCTCCGGAGTCACCCGCAAGCGGGATCTCTGGGAGATCCACCGCGACCCCTACGACGCCAACTGGATCTGGATCCGCAACCACTGGGAGGGCGGCTGGATCCCGGTCCCCTGGAAGCACCTGGGCAGCGTCCCGCAGCCGTTCGGCGACCTGGCCTGGGACCACGCCGCCGCCGACCTGCGGCATCGCGGTGAGAAGGACCCCAGCGAGATGCAGATCGCCCAGGCGGTCGCCGATCTCCTCGCCAGAGCCAGCCAAGGCCCCGACAGCGAAAGCTCCGACAGGGCAGCGCGACCGTCCCGGCGCGAGCGAAGGGTCGCCGCCCGCACCCGAGCCGCCGCCGAGAGTCCCAGGCAGCGACCGCCCGTCCCCGAGACAACACCAGCGGGCGGGGACGACCCACAACCCCACGACGCGGAGGAGGAAGACGACCAGCAGGACGAGGCGATCGCGAAGGTCATCCCGCTCGGCGTCTTCGATCCCTTCAAGGAGGCTGACAAACGATGGTGACCGCATCCGCTCCCGGCCCACCGTCGGACCCTGATCGAAGGCACGGGTGGCGGCGGGCCCTGGACCGTGAGGAACTGCACCGCTACATGTCCGCCCATCCGCTCATGGCCACGGACACCTTGACCCATCACCTCGAACGGGCCCCGGGGAACTACCTCGCCACCACTCAACAGACGTTCCACAGGGCCGTGTTCAAGCAATACCGGGCGCTTCTGACCGCGGTTCGGCGAGAGCCCGCCCGGCACGGCCTCGATGCATCCTTCGCCACGATGAGTGCCTTCGTGCTCGGGCTGGACGCCGGGAACTCATGGAACATGCTCTCCGGGTTCCAGGAGTGGCTCGTCGTCCGCCTCGGCCGGGGCCACGACCACCTGGCCCGTTCTCATCCGGCACCTCACTCCCGGAGGCTGGGTCCACCCACTCACCGCCCAGGCCGACACCGAAGCCGTGATCACACTCCACCGGCTCCTCGGCGAGTTCTTCGACGCACGAGAACAACCGAACGGACTCGCCGAGATCTTCAAGGACTACCAAGAGTGGCTGACGACACAGGCGTGGCATCAGTTCGGAACCGCAGAGCCGGACCAGATCAACTGAGACCGCATCCGCCATCTGTTCGCCAGGGACCACATCCCCTGAGATTCCCGTCACCCCCGCGTCTCGACTGAACTGGTCGCCGCAGGTCAACGGGCCGACTCGGAACCAGATCAACTAAGACGGGACACGACTGTCGAGATCACCATCCACGGGCGGATCACCCACGGCCACGACCACACCACGGTCACCTGCCCGACCTGCCAGGCCACTCACTCCCACAGGATCGGCGGCGACCTGAACGACGACACCGCCCCCGTGACGCTCACCTGCGTCAACGGTCATGGCGTCCCGTTCCCGGATGAGGTCGACCCGCGCGAGGTCCTGTTCACCGTCGCCATGCGCTCCGAGTAGCCGCAGGCGCCGACTACTCGACCGGGTCCTCCTCGGCGTGCCGTACGGCCTTCTTCACTGCCATTTCGACCTCGTTGCGTGGCTGTCCGGTCTCCTGCGCGTACTTGGTGACGGCGGCCTGGAACTCAGTCGCCTTCTCCAGCCACAGATTCCACTGAGCCCGGTGCTCCTCGCCTTCGAGGCCTGCGAGTCCGGCTCGTGCTTCCTCGGCGGAACGTTCAGCCTTGATCAGATCTTTGTCGACTGCCACGGATCGGATCATAGATCTGTTCCGGATCGCTGGCTGATCGCTCCGCACTGGGCAGGTCGGGAGGCCCCGCATGGGGTTCCATCATCATCGCCGACGAGCCGCACGAACCTCTCAGCCGCGTCGCCAGCTCTGAGCGCGGTCAGGGCCTTTTCGCGGGCCCCAACCGTGGGCGGTGATGCCGGCGATCGCGGTTTCAGGTGACAGCGTCGCCGGTAAGGTCCGGGGCCAGTTCGCACCCCCGCGAATTTGGGCCGACAAGCCCGTTATCGGGTGTAACGTAGCGTCACCGGACGTTACTGCTGGGGGCAGCTGGACGGATGGCAACGTAAGAGCCCTCGGCGGCACGCGACTCCGACGAGGGCTGGAACCAGAGGAGATAGGCACTCCCATGGTGTTCAGCAACACTAGCCCCAGCCGTCGTCGGCGGTGCCCATGACGTCACTCCTGGACGCCATACAGGGGATAGCCCAGCGTCCACGGCTCAACGTGTACGTGGACGAGACCGGCGACCGCGGCCTGAGCCCACAGTCGTCACCCTTCTTCGCGATGACGGCCCTCATCGTCCCCGAGGAGGACGATTGGACTGTCCGGGTTGCGGCAGGTGGACTGCGTGCCCTGATCCACCAGAACAACCCGCACCTGACCAAGCCGCTCCACTGGGTCGACCACTTCAAGGCCAAACACCCCGAGCGGCGCTCCCGAGCGGCTCAGACCCTTGCCCAGATGCCTTCCGCCAAGGTCGTCCACGTCATCGTCCCGAAGGTGTCGGCGCGGCAGTACGACGGGATGCGGGACGGGGTCCGTTTTTACAACTACACCACGCGCCTCCTCCTCGAACGGGTCGCTTACGCCGCCAAGGGGTGGCCAGAGGGGCCGCGTACCGCCGTCGTGCGTCTCGGCACCGTCAAGGGGTTGGATCACGTCGACACGGAGCAGTACCTGACTTTCGTGCGACAAGGGCGCGTTGAGACCTACGGCGTTCCGTGGGCGTACATCAAGTGGCCGCCCACCTGGCTGGGCACGGACTGGGACGGCATCCAGTTGGCAGACCTCCACGCCGGTCTCCTGAATGCGGCACTCTCCGGGCCTTTCGCCGACGACCAGTGCGCCGAGAACCTGCTCCTGTGCAAGCACCAGCTCTACCGCAAGCGGGAGCGGCTGCTCGGATACGGGGTCAAGGTGCTGGGAGACAGCACCTTCGTGACCGGCCGTTGCTGGTGGCCCAAGTGGCAGGTCGCCTGAAACGACGGAACCCCTTGGAGGGACCCGGGGGCCACTGCCGCTCTCAGAGCGGAGGATCCAGTTGCCTGGTTCCGGCCGTATCCCGGCATCCCACCAAGGGGCTCCGTACTTCCACCGTAGCGTACGGAGGAGTACACCGCAGGAGCCGTGCAAGCCCGTCGTTGACGGGCTCCCCCGTCAGGCGGTGTCGTCGAGGAAGCCGCTCACTACCGGGGCGGAGCGGTGTTTCACGAGGGCGGCGCGCAGCTCGGCGAGGGCGCTGCCGCCTCTGGCGGAGCTGACGCCGCCCAACAGGTCGACGACGTGCTCGCCGGTCTCGACGGTGGCGTCCAGGTCGCCCATCGCGAGGTACGCGGACGCCCGCCGGGCCGCGGGGGCCCAGACCTCTGCCGCACGTCTTGCGGCGCTGCCGGGCGGGGAAGCGCTTCTCCTTGCTTGTCATGGTCATCGAATCGGCCGTCCTTCCCGCTCGCGTTCAAGCTTCAACTGCTTCCTGGTCGCATCCCGGGCCTTGTCCCGGAGGTAGATCGCCTCCTTGTGCGTGATCGGCGCGTCGTGGAGGTTGTGCGAGCCCCGCAAGAAGTTCTCCGTACGGTCGGCGATGGAGTACGCCAGCGCCTGCTCGACCACCGCGCTGGTCTGGCGCACCTCGCCCAACTCGTCGCGCAGCTTGCGCAGTAACCCCTCCCGCTCGCGTTCAGCGGCCTCCATGTTCGCCAGGCGGGCCACCACGCTGCCCAGCAGCGGGTCGCGGGAGCGGAACAGCTCGACGGCGCGCTCGGTGGCAGGATCGGCATCAAGGTGCAGGTCGAGCTGCGCCAGCAGGAACGCCGTCACCAGCGTGCCCTGGCTCAGCCGCTGGCTGAACTCCCGGGCAGCGCTGTCGCTCACGCCCAGTTCACGGACTGTGACTGCTCGCAGCTGATCCCGCAGTGCGTTCATGATGCTCTCGGGCAGCGCCTTGATGTGCGGCTGGCTCTGCACGCCGGCGAGCCGGAAGCCCGACTGGGGGAGCGTGGCGGCTGCGTCGGTGGTGCTACCCGTGCCCCCCTTCGAGGCCGCACTCTGCACGGCGTCCTGATGGTCGGTGAGCTGGAGCGAGCAGGGCGTTACGTGCTCGGGTTCATCCGGTGAGGCGACGACGTCATGAGCAGCGGCTTTGGCTGTAGCGGCGTCCTCGACGTCCGGCTGTGCCCCAGGAGCCGGAACAGCATCAGCCGCAGGGCCCGCCGGCGCACCGCCCGGGAGCACCCCGTCTGCGGCGTTCTGTCCACCGTCGGCACCACCGCGCTGACTGGATCCGCCGGCCCGCTCGGAGTCGCCGGCGTCGGGCTCGCGGTCCGGCTTCAGGTTCGGGCGATCCGCTTCGGCGTCCACGTCGGGATCAGCCTGCGGGCCTTCAACCTCGGGTTGAGAGTCGACGTCGACAGCCTCATCGAGCTGCACCTCAGGCTCAGGCTGTGCCGCCTGGGCCTGGACGCGCCTCAGCTCCTCGCTCCCGCCGCGCCGGTAGGCGTCGAGGAAGGAGGTGTCCACTTCCATCACCTCGTCGGTGGGCGTAGCCGCTTCCAGCATCTCTGTGAAGTCCCGGCTCATACGAGCTCACCGTCCTCCTCGTCGAGCAGGTAGTTGTCGCCGCGGGTGAGCCCGATCAGCGAGTCGAAGCCCGTGGTGACGACGCGTTCGAGGTTCGCCGAGTTCTTCGCCAGCGCCGTGACCTGGTCGACAAGCTCGTTGAGTCGCGCGATCTCCAGGGTCGGCAGGTCGTAGTCGAGGTTCTCGCGCCGGATCTTCTCGACCACCGCCTCGGCCACGTACTCGTTCACCGAGGGGAACCCGCGCTTGTCAGCCCAGTACTGCGCGCGCTGCTTGTCGTCCGAATTCAGCCGGACGAACATGCCCTGGCGGCCACTACTGCTGCTCTGCGTTGCGCCCGGCTTCTTCTTCTTCGTGCCGCGCACGGGCTGCGTCGTCTTCCCCAACTTCTGCGTGACGGTCATGCGCGGCTTCTCCTTGCCCTATTTGACTAATCTATGAGGTCATCTTGTCAATACTACTAGATAAGTCATCTGCACTCTTTGTGCTTCCGATCGAATACCAGTAGAGTCGCAGCCGCGCCCAGTCAGTCCCCCCTGGCGGCGCATCGCCGCAGCAGGTGGCCCTGTTCGATTCCTTTCCTCTCGGGCGGGGGCACCTGCTGCGGAGACCACGCCCACCTTCGCGTGGCGGCGAGAAGAGAAAAGGCCCGGTGCGACACATCTTCCGCACCGGGCCCTTCGTCTGTCTGATGGACTTCCGCTCAGGAGCCGGGCATGGGAGTCGGCGTCGCGTTCGTCGTGCAGTCGACGAGCCCCTGGGTGAACTTCGGCGACCGCCAGATCGCCTTGTCCTTGTCGCTGGGCAGATGCTCGACGATTGACCCAGCGCCAAGGCGTGCGCCGCCTGCGAAGAAGTGCAGTGCCTCCTGGCTGAAGCCCGTGTTGTACGCCAAGGTCGACAGGCACTGGCCGGCCGCCGCGTAGGTCTTCTTCTGACCCTCGTCCCGGGCGTAGGAGGAGAACATCGAGACCAGGCCCTTGGTGAGCTCGATGGACGAGTTGACCGGCTGATCCGCGCGGACCGGGTAAGCCGGCTTCAAGTTCGGCTTGCCAGCTACAGGCTTCGCGGCTGCCTTCGGCGGCACGTGGCTCTGAGCCTTGGGGCTGCTGCCGTTCGGAAGTACAGCCCTGTCGATGCACGCGTCGAAGTCCTCGCGCAGTGACCGCGAGGCCAGGAGTGCAGCGTCGTCCTCGCTCACCTTGTTCAGTCCATCGATAACTGCACCCATGTCGTCGCTGTCGGCCTTGACGATGTGGGCCAGTGCTCCCTCCGGCATTCCCGCCTTCCGCACTGCTCTCGTTAGGCAGGCCTCGCCGTCCTTGTTGGAACTCTCAGTGCCCTGGAGGGCGAGCTTGTCCAGCGCCTCGCCGAGGGTCATATCGGTGACCTTGACGGTGCTCACGGTCGGACTCGGCGCAGACGGCGCCTGGGTTGTGCTGCCGTCGCCACTGGAGCATCCGGCGAGCAGGACGCCCGCGGCCACAGCGAGTGCTGCGGCCGAGGGCGCAGCCTTCCTCGTTCTCCAGGTCTTCATCGCTTCTCGCTTCGCCTCTCCTATCGCCGTCCAGTCCGATTGGATCGACTGGTCTTCGAGGGTATCTTATCGCAATGCCTATTGAATGACAGTCTGTGATGAGTCAGAATGCCACGAGATGGGGGGTGCAGAGGGCGCGCCGAGCGGGGATCGGGCGCGCAGGGTGCCTGCGGGTCTGCTTGGTGCTTGGGGATCAACGGAGTTGATCCGGAGGGCTCTGTGACACGTCGTGCGCGTTTCGGCTGCGGGTGACCCCCTGCCGGGCGGCTGTTCGTGGGCTTCTCATCTCCTCCTACGAAGGACTGCTCGACATGACTGCTCTTGCTTCTGCTCGGGCCACCACCGACGTCGATCTGCTGACGCTCACGCTGCACGTGAGCGATGACCAGAAGACCTGGCACCCGATCGTCTTCGAGGGTGAGAGCCCGGTCTACGTCGACAAGCAAGCCGCCGCCTGGCTCAAGGAACGGCCGTACCTCGCCGTCGAGATGGACGGCTCGACCTGCTGCGGCCAGTTCCCTCGGGCCTTCAACGCGGTGTTCGCGTCCATCACCCGCGACCAGCAGCTCGTGCAGGTGCACACGCTCTGACGCGCGCCCGCTTCCAGAAGGAGAGCACCGGCCATGACTGTGCATGCTGCGCACGTCCCCGCGCCCATGAAGCCCGGTCCGGTCGTCTACACCGACCGGCAGCTCCTATGCGTGCTCATCCGCCTGGCGCAGGGGGAGAGCACCCTCGGACGTCGCACGTTCGAGCAGCGCCGTAGGGAGGCCGACCCGTCGGCTCCGCTCTACGAGCGCCGCTTCGGCAGCTGGAACCGTGCGATAGAGCTCGCGGGCCTCGACGCGGTCGCACAGCCCGAACAGCTGCAGGATGCGACGACGAAGTGGACCCAGGAGCAGCTCATCGCCGCGATCCGTCGGTGTCTGCTGGAAACAGGATCCGCGGCGCTGGCGGCCTACGAGGCCTGGCGCATGGATCCGGCGGACCTGAAGAGTGATGTTCCGCCGGCCACCACCATCCGCTTCCGGATGGGCAGTTGGTCGCGGGCCACAGAGCTGGCTTGCGCCTGAAACCCATCGTCATCTGCGACACCGTTCTTTTCGCGCTGCGCGCTGTTCAGCCCTGCGCAAATCCCACTACGACCGAGCCGAGGACCCCATGACCGTCATCGCCGCACCGATCGCTGACCTCCTCCTGGCCGACGCTGCGTCGGCCGAGATGACCCGTACGGTCGCCGCGCCTGAACTGCTCGGCGTCGCCGCGCAGCTGCCCGAGCTGGAGTGGTGCTTCTTCTGCTCCTACGACGAGACCAGCGAGCCGGGCCTGCCCCGCGACATCGTCAAATGCACCGTCGAACCCGCCCTGCCGCCCGAGGACTGGGACCCGAGCTGGGGCCAGGGCCCGCTGTACGAGGTCACCTACCTCTCCTGCGGCCATACCCTCGCCGAGCTCTGCGAGTCGGCGGCTCCCACGCTCCACTCTCCGAAAGAACCTTCCCCATGTACCCCCTGACGCCACTACAGAGCCTGGCGCTCCTCTTCATCGTGCTGGCCATCGTCGCCTGCATCCTCTGGATCGCCCGTGAGATCAGCACCCAGACCCGGACGCCGGCACCGGCCGCGCAGCGCCCGGAGACCGACGGGTCCACACCCATCGTGCGCATCGCGGTCCAGCGGCCGAACGAGCCCTACGACCACGAGAAGCACGGTCTCTGAAGACCAGCACTCCATTGATCTGACCGCCCTCAACTCCCACGCCTGGGGCTGCCGTCCATCATCGAATAGGAAGGATCCCCGCCGCATGACCAATTTACGACGCAATCGGATCACAACCTGGAGCGGCGGAGTGCCGGGCCAGGTCACCAGCTACGTGACCGAGGAGCGAGTGCGGTACGCGCCGAGCGGCGGCCGGTACCGGATGCGGCACGTGAAGGTGAGCCTCCCCGACAGTTCGGTCTGGCAACGGCGCGGCAGCAATGCGATGGATGCCATCAAGATCCGGCGCAAGGTCGGGCCGACGACCGACGAAGGCCAGGGTCCGAAGGCACTTCGTGACTTGCTCAAGCTCTGAGGAGGAACTGTGTCTATGGAATTGACTCCTGATGGGGCCAGAGAGCGGCTGGACTGCGGACACACGTCCGGCGAACTGTTCACCTTCCAGGAGCCCGGGGTTTTCACCGACCACGAGACCGGTGAAAAGGTCTGCCGTAAGTGCAGCGACTCCCGGCACTACGACCGGGTGCATAAGCAGTACGCGGAGATCGAGGCGAAGGCTGCACGTGAGGGTTGGTCGTACGAGTACCTCAGCACGTACAGCGCATACGTGCGCAGCGGTGAGCTGATCGGCAAGCTGGTCTGCCGTGCCTATTGGCGACGTGACCCGAACGGCGCCGACGCGCGGCGAGGCGTACTCCAGCCCGCGCACATGTACAACTCCGCTTTCAAGCGGCTCAAATCTGTTGTGCCGAACTCGCCGGTGACAGGGTTCGCGCTCCTTTTCGAGGACGGCAGCCGAGACCCGCTCTGCTACGACCAGGTGTGCGTGGTCACCCGTGAGCCGCCCCTCACTCAGGCGTGAGCCGGCGGGGCCGCTGTGGTTTTTCATGCTCCAGCAGTACGTACTCCCGGCCGGTGACCAGCCGACCACATGGGTCGATACCGCGACCCGGTACGTGCAACTCAAGCCACGCTGCGACGGCACGGAAACCGATCAAGTCGCGACATATTGCGTGCGCCACATGAAGGCACGCATGCGCAACGGTAAGCCCCAATACCGCGTGAAGGTCCGCGAGTTCAGATGGTGAATTCTTCAGCAGGCATTAGTGGTGCACATCGACGGCACCCACGCCTATTACCGAGGAGAGATGAGATTGTCGGAGACACAGACCAGTGTGGAGACGTACGTCAGGCGGTCGGCATTCAGCAGTGAGGTGCGACAGATCGGGAGTCCGGTCACGCACGCCGCGGACACACCAGAAACGCTGGCCGAGAACGGGACGCTCGTCCGGGTCCGGCCGCACTACAAGGTGCCCGACGGCCGGTCCAGCCTGAAGGCGGTGCGCTCTCCGTGGTGCTACGAGGCGTACGTCGTCCGGGTGTCCTGCGGCGACATGGTGCTCGTCAAGTACACGTGGGAGACGGACGACACCCCCTGGACCAGCGCGGGCGCGTTCAAGGTCTCAGAGCTGCACAAGGTGCGCGAGTGCGAGTGCCCCGCCTGCTGCGGCAAGGACGGCATCACGGAATTCGAGGGGGCGTAAATACATGGTGAAAATTCCTGAGCTGGGTCTGGACGACGACCTTCCCGGCGCGCAGTTCGCCCGCGAAACCAAGAAGCAGATGATCACTCAGGGGGCGGAGCCGGATTACCACAGCTTCGAGCGGCTGCCTTCGTACGAGGGCTACGCCGGTATGTGCACGTGCGGGTTCCGGACGCCGCAGCCCTCGTACGAGCACATGGGCGACCTGACCAGGCTCATCTGGGAGCACCTGGAACGGGACGTCTTCCCGCCGGTCGATGAGGCCCTGCTGCTGAAGGAAGCCCAGTTGATCAAACTCGGCGACCTGATCGGCTACCACCGCCTGATCGAGGCGACCGAAGAGCACGGCATCCGGCACGTGGGCTGGCTCGTCGCCGGGACGCGCGGATCGATGCGCCTCAAGGACGGCGCGGAGTTCGGCGCCTTCCAGGGCTCGTGGATCAAGTTCAGCAACGAGAAGCAGGAGGGCTGAACATGGCAGTCGTCGGCTACACGTATGCACACGACAACCTCTGCCCCTCCTGCACGATCGGACGGATGCGAGCGAACGGCATCAAGGTCGCCCGCAGCAGTAAGCAGGACGAGGCCATCCGACGGGCCGCCGAGCGGGTCGGAGTCGACTACAGCGACGAGCGTTCCTACGACTCCAGCGACTTCCCGAAGACGATCACCAGCCAGCAGACCCGCACGGAGCTGACCGAGCTGCCGGACGCAGAGCGCGGCGAGATCGAGGACGAGAAGTGCGACCGGTGCGGGAAGTGGATGAAGCTCGGGGAGAAGTCGCCGACCGAGGCCGGTCTGACCCGCTGGGCCCGTGACGACTACGAGCTGCCGCAGGCCCTGGCCCGAGAGATCGCCAGGAAGTTGCGCGAGTGGGGCCTGTCGCACCCGAAGTTCATCACGGAGGACAACGTCCGCCAGGCCGCCGCGATGTTCCCGCATGACTACGCCACCGTGCACCTCTCCGGCGACGCGAGCCTCGGGCTGATGCCGGCGCCCGAATACGACGAGGACCCGTGCTTCTACTGCGAGCAGCCGTACGAGAAGCACACGTTCGTCTGTGAGACGTGCGGCACGAACGTTCCAGCCGACATCAAGCACTCCCACCAGGTCCCGGTCAAGGGACAGCTCAAGTTCCGCACGATCAACAAGTAAGGGAACCAAAAATGGGCGACCTGGTATTCGAAGACCCCCCGGCTCCGCGGAAAACCAATCCCGCATACGAGGCTGTAGCAGAAGCGCTACGCAAGCGGCCCCGCGAATGGGCCAGGATGGGCGCATTCCCGTCGGCAACCATGATGGCCAGCAACATCAAGCGCGGCAGGCCGAAGGCATTCGAACCCGCCGGAGCATTCGATGCGGTATCGCGCAAGGTCGAGGACGAGACGGTTCTGTACGTGCAACACGTCGGTAAAGCGAAAGACTCGGAGGAACCATCTTGATTCTGCAGATGGGCCGCTTTGATTCCGGCGGCAATCTCATCATCGAGTCGTCGGACCAATTCCCCGACAGCCACCCGCAAGCCGAAATCGACGCTCTGGTTGCCGAGAAGATCGGTGACGACCCCAACGGGTGGGCGCATTCATACCTGGTGGACTCGCACAGCCGGGCTGTAAACGAGGCGTACCAAGAGGTCGTCAGAGACGTCGATGACGAGAATTCAACCGTCATCGACAATGTCTGGGGCGTCCTGGTCGACGACTGAAACCTGCCCGAACGACGAGCAGCGAATTCCGGACGGCATTCGGCGGGTTCGATTCCCGCGCCGGGCACCAACCCATTCACCGCTAGTACCTGGGAGGGAAAGTGTTTTCCATCGGCGATTTGGTCCGCTTCGACCTCGAAACCGCGCAGGGTTTCACTGAGCAACACTACGCGACCATCGAGCAGTTCCGGAAGCGGGACCGCAACAACTACCGGCGCCCGCCCACCAATCCGTACGCCGCCTTCCTGGCCCCCGAGCACGCCAGTACGCAGGTGCTGCCGCTGGCGAAGTTGACCCCGGCGGTCGACGACTTCGAGATCGTCACCGACCCCACCGCGGTCCACGCGGGCGCAGGCGAGTGGAACGACTACCACTACCGGTGCCTGCGCTGCGCGCGCTACAGCTACAAGAGCGCCCAGGTCATGGCGGTCCACAAGAAGTCCGGCCAGCGGGTGCGTCTGTGCGACGACTGCTTCGAGCCCTGCGAGCTGGCCCTGCTCGGCCACGAGGTCTTGTGGTACCAGCGGAACAGCAAGGACAGCATTCTGGCCCTGCGCGCCAGCCCGGAGCTGATCACCGGTGCGGCCAGCAACTCCTTCTACGAGAAGTCCGAGGGCGAGTCCTACCGGGAGTGGGCCGACGCCTTCCCCTGGCTCGTCCCCGGCCCCGCCGCCGAGCTGTACAAGAAGTGGAAGGAGGAACAGCGTGCGTCAGCCACTGCCTGAACACCGGACCGCCCTGTCCGTGCGAATCGTCCGGCAGGGCAAGCCCACGGGGAAGTACCTCGACCCCCGCATGAAAATCGAAGACCTGGAAGACCAGGACGCAGCAGAAATCCGCGCGGGCAAGGTGCTGCTGCTGGAGGTACAGCTCATTCGCAAGTCCAGAGCCACATCCTTGCCCGTGGTGGTGGAAACGTTGTTCAACCGGGTCGCCCCGCCCGAATCCGTCGGTAGCTACAGCCATCCCGCGCAGATCATCGACCCTCACCTGCGAAGAGACGCCACGGACCTGTGGGCCTCCGAATTCCGCACGCTGGAGCTTCAGCACGTTCGTTTCCGGGGTCGTACGTACCTGGTGCTGAGCCTGGAAGATACCGACCGAGAGCACGCCGACGAGGGTTATCTGACCGGCTACGGGATCTGTCGACGAGTCGACTATGCACCCAGCGGAAATCCCTGCAACCCCAAACGACTTCCGCTGCACGAGCTGAAGCCAGTGACAAAGAGAATCACATGACCGGAAAGACCGTACAAGGCTGGACAATCGTCCACTCCAAGCGCGCGAAGTGGCGCGAGGAATACGACGGCGTATTCCTCGGCGAGCGTGACGGCATGTGGATTGCGGGCCGGATGTTCCTCGGGAAGAGCATGCGCGACGGATTCACCGAGGGCGGCGAGTGGCGCGGCGCAACCCAGTTCACCGACCCGGCGATGCACGAGGCGTACCGGGCCCATTTGGCGCTCCAGGACTATATCCGGCAGGCAGAGGACGCCGGGGACTGCTGGGATGGGATGTTCAATCAGCAGGCACAGGCGGCGATCGACCGGCACTGGGCCAGGCAGGTACCGCTGACCGGTGCCCACGACATGTCAGCCGGGTGGGTGCATCCAGGTCTGGGCGGAGACGTGCGCGGCCACACCTGCATGCTCCCGGCCGTGGACGCCAAGTATGAGCTGCTGGCCTACATGCGCCGCTCATACGTGGTGAATGACGCCTTCCGCGAGTTCGTCCTGAGAGACGACCGCTCCCGTCTCAAGGAGGCGTACGAGACCGCAATCCAGGCCGCCGGCCCGGTCAAATTCTCGGTGGCCGGTGACCACTTCTCGCTCAGCTTCGACGGCTCCTGCAACGACAACGACTCGCTGTGGCACACCGCTCGACGCAACCCGCACCCCAACCGAAAGGGCGACTGACCGTGCGCTGCTCCACCGATCTCCGCCTCATCGCCCCCTCGGAGAACCCGTGTGAGGGCGACGCCAGGCACATGCTGCTGGGCTCGATCCGCGACGCGGAGAGCGGCAAGCGAGAGCCTTTCATGGACCCGGTGTGCAAGCTGTGCGGAGAGTCCTACGTCCGACGGCCTGCCTTGAAGGCCCGCATCGTGCCGCTGCGCATCTACATCCCGACGCCCGAGTTCAAGGACATCGCCGGGGGACATCGACTGGTCGACCACCCGTTCCACGAGGCGGCCTGCCACGACTGCCTTCTGCTGGGAACGATGGAGTACTTCCGGCAGGGGCGGCAGAAGAAGCTGCATGGCTGCTGTGCCCGGCCCGAGTCGGTGAACAGCGACGTGCTGCCCAACCGCGCCGCGTACCGAACACTCGCGCTCGACGAGCTGGCCGGCCTCTGGCGGAGGTACACGACCCACGATCTCGGCATGGGCATCGAGGACTGGCGTCTGATCGCGAACCATCCCTGCCTGGCCGCCACGTTCACCTTCCGCGACCGTGAGTACGGGCTGCGGCACTCCCAGGACGGCACCTACATCTGTGCCGAGAAGCTGGAGAACCGGGGCCGCCTCCGGCCCGACCGGATCAACACCCAGTACGAGACCACCTACAAGCAGGTCGTCTTCCACATCCACGGCCTGGAGAACAAGTACGAGAACACGTACTTCATCACCTGGACCCCCGGCCGTCAGGACGTCATTCTCCACGCCGCCGAGGGGCAGATCAGAGCCGTGCTGCGCCTGACCGGCCTGACACGCCCCGGTGACCCGCTGGACGAGGTGACCGACGCCGTGTGCGACACCTTCGGTGCCATTGCCGACATCACTTTCCAGACCCGCATCTACGAATAGGAGACGGCCCTGTCCGAACCGCACTTCCACTACGAGGCCCTCAACCAGGACGGCACCCGTTTCGCGGTGCACGAAGGCGTCCCCGGTGCCGCCCGCGAGACCTGGCGCTACCTCGGCATCGTCTACGAGACTGCCGGGGCCGGATGGGTTGCCGACTGGGGTACCCGGGGCCACGTCGCCATGCCCGGATCCAAGGACAGCGACGACGCGGCCGGCGCCCTCTACTGGTTCGCCCCGCCGGCGCAGTCCTTCGGTAGCCGGCCAGCCGGCAAGACCGCCTCCCGCATGGACGAGCAGCCCGACACGGAAGAGTCCTACCGGGTGCGGCCCTCTCTCATGCCTCACCCCGGCGTCCTCGTTTCCCTCATGCCCATGCGGGGCAGCGGGGGACTTCCTGGTCGACTGCAACACCTGGGGCGTGGGCAGCGGCATCGGCTACCTCCAGCACCACGAGGACAGGCAGTTCGACGTCCGGATCGACAACAAGGTGATCGGCGAGACGGAGAGCCCGGAGGCAGGCATGTGGGCCGTGCTCAAGGACTTCACCGACAGCAGCTTCTACGAGCGGCTCTTGGCCGACTTCACGCCGCCCGGAAAGGGGAACCCTATGTCCGAACGCGACATCGTCGATGTCCGCAAGCTTCCGCCCCACTACAAGGCCGACCTCAACCATCTGCTGCCGGTGGAGCAGTCGTTGCACGGTCGCCATGAGCTGATCATCGGCGACATCACCCGGTACCGCGCAGGCATTGAGTACTACGCACCGATTGCCCCCACCGAAGACAGCAGGCTCCGGGGCGGCACACTCACCCTGAGCGAGGCGCAGGCCCGCCATATCTACGCTCAGCTCGGCGAGCTGTTCAAGCGTTGGGACCTGGAGAACGAGCGTGAGGCCGAATGGTCGAGCCGCCCACACTTCAGTGCCTGGATGACCTACGGCACCGGTCACCTCTCTCAGCCACACATGGATGTTTCGGTATGGCAGGACAAGCTGACCGGCGAGCACCCGGGGGACGAGCGGGCATGGTCGCCCGACTATGACACGCCTGCTGTGTTCAGCGAGCGCACAACGATCGCCGCCAAGGGCGGAGACCCCGAGGGCGGCAAGCGCGAGGCTGAGCGGCTTCTGAGCGATACTGGGTGGCGAGTGATCGGCGAATGGCGAGACGCCGACGACATGGCGCTGATCGTTAGCGTCGCCCGCACAGAGGACTGAATCGCCGCTTCTATGGGCGTGTTGCAGCACCGACTATCAACGGTTGCCCGCTGGCAGCGGCATCGTCTTCACATCCGACGTCCGCACGTCCGCCGGGGCCAGCTCAGGGACCTCCACCATCGAGCCGTCCCGCGTACGGACCGAGCGCAGACGCACCGGATTCACCGCGACGAATCGCCGTGCCGTCGCCCACTCGTATTTCCGTGTACGTTCCGCGTGTTACAGCAACAGGGCCTCACGCAGCTCGGCGAGCGTGCGCATGGGAGGACTGGACTGGCTGGCGCAGGGGTGCTCGGGCTGCGCCGTCACGGTGACCTCCTCCTGGTTGCTGCCTATGACGCTACTCGGATCGAGCGCGTTGCGGGAAGCGGGTCGCCGGGTTCGATGACGACCTTCCGGTCGACGACCCACTTGCGGATGATCCGCTGGGCTCCGTCGTTTCCTCGACGGCAACGAACTGGACGACGACGGCGGGGTCGTGGGTGTAGAGCCCGACCCACCCCTTGTACGTAGTGCGGCCGACGACGGGGTTGTCCCAGTAGCCGGTGACGGCCGGGCCGTCCTCCACGAACTGGAGGATCGCCCGGTACGCCGTCATCGCCCGTCTCTGCCGGCCACGGCGCTCTCGTCGGCGAACGGGCTCGGCGAGTGGGCGACGACGTCCGGGTGCAGCGCGGGTGCAATCTCTTTGAGGTCGGGGTGGGTGGCGGCGACCTCGCGCAGCAGCCGGGTGAAGGTGACGTGATCGAGCCCGCGGCCGGTGCGGGAGACCAGTAGCGGGCCCTCGGTCTCGGTGGAGTGCGGGGCCTTGTGGGTGCGCACCGGCAGGTACTCGTCCAGTGCCCACACCAGCGGGCGGGGGATGGAGGTGAGCGGGCCGACGGCGGAGGCGCTGTTGTTCTTGACCGGCAGTCTCCAGGTGGGACCGGCCTGGTTGTCGTGCTGGACGTACTGCATGACGGCCGCGATGGACTGGCCTGGGCGCAGGCCCGCGAGGGTCATGTAGGTGGCGAGGCGGGCGCGTTCGGGGTGGGGGCCGCGGTAGCGGTCGGCGGCGGTGCGCAGCGCGTCGGTCTGGAACCGGGTGAGGGTCTCGCGCGCGGCCGGTGGGGTGGGCCCGGCGAGCACACGCCGGGGCGGCAGGTTCCAGCGGGCGGCGCCGAGGTCATCCTCGCAGTGGGCGTAGAAGCTGCGGACGGCGGAGACGGCGCGGCCGCGGGAGGTAGCGGCGAGCGGGGCACCGTCGAAGGCGGTGAAGCCTGCGGCCCAGTCCTGGATGTGCAGGGGCTCGAAGTGCCAGACGAAATCGCCGATGTAGGTGAACCAGTCCTGCTTCCAGCCGGGCGGGGCGTCGATCCCGGCGAGGTAGAGGCCGTAACGGTACTTGGTGTCCTCGTCCCAGACGCGCCCGATGGCCTGCTGGCCGTCGGGCCGGACGTACGAACCGGCGAGCCAGCCGTGCAGGATCGCGTAGGGGTCCGGGGCCTGGGTCTGGGAGTCCATCCCGTCACTCTACGAATCGGGCGTGCTGTCCCGGTCCGGGAGTCCCGGCTGGTCCTGTTGCAGCAGCTGACCGTCAGGGAGCAGGTCACCCTGCCGCAGGAAGGCGGCCATCCACAGAACTCCCTCCACGAACCCGTCCCTGTGCTCGGGGGACGCGGCGGCCACGTTGCTCGCCTGGTACCGCTCGGCATAACCGTCGGCCCACTGGGCGACTGCCAGGTGGTTGCGATAGATATCCGCATACGGGCCAGTAAGCGCCTCGGCTGCCCTTTCAGGGCGCCAGTCGATCTCTGTCTTGTCGAAGTCGAGGAGCTGCTCATCGTTCTCTTCCATGCCTGAAAGCTAGCCGTCAGGCGGCCGGAAACAGCTCACCCTCCGGGTGCGGGTCGGGACTGCGCACGGCCGTATCCGTAGAAGGGCTGAACTTTAAGGAACAGACCGGTGCTCCTTTTGCTCCTACGACGAGACGCACGTCAAGAAGCAGAGGGTCGAGCTGACGCTGGCCGCGATCATCGAGCAGGAGGGGGGCACCGGTGAGCGACAAGAGCACCTGGCAAAGATGCTGCGGATCGTCGGCATTGAGAAGATCACCGCGCGGGACATCGAGAAGGTGTGGGTCCGCATCCGGATGTGGGAGGACGCCGTACGGTGCTCCCGCTGGGACGCTGACGCCGACGAGCAGCGGTTCACAAAGCCTGAGGAAGTCCGCGAGAACGTCGGCGTGGCCGCAGCCGACGATACGAAGAAGCTGACGGACGCCCAGTTCGACAGGCAGCTCGCCCACAACGTTCGGGTCGAGGCCGAGAAGTCGTACGCATCCCTCACCCGCTTCAACTGAACGGGCCACGATGAATGAGCTGTACGACGAGAAGGTCTGGCAAGACGCCCACCAGAGCGCGGAGGAGAGAGGCCTCGACGATATCGACGCCCGGGAGTAGAGCGGCGACGAACTAGCCGCCGCTGTTGCCGGGTTCTCTTCATCTTCAAGAGGAACCCCTGACCAATGAAGATCGCCGTTGTCAGCTCGACCGCGCTGCTCACCACGCCGTGGAGCAGCCTCCACCACATACCGCTTCCCGCACCGAGCGACTTGGCCCAGGATCTCGTGCGGTCCTACCGTCTGATCGGACGACTGCAGCAGGCGCACCAGGCAGAAGGCAGCGCAGAAGAGTGGCAGTCCGCAATGAGGATCATCACGGACGCAGCTGCAGCACGGGCCAGGACCAGCTCCAGCTATATCGAGAAGATCCGGCAGCTCGCTGCCGACAAGACGTACCTGATCGACAACGGGCTCTACCACGAAGACGAGCGGTAGAACCAAGGACACCACAACGACTCGGCGGCTCACCAATTCTGGTGGGCCGCTTTTGTTATCCCTAGAAGGAGTTCCGCATGACCATTCACATCGGTGAGTCAGGCCAGACTGTGGAGCCGGGTCAGGAGTTCACCATCCCTAGCCTGAACTACACCCTCACCTACATTCGCACCGACGGCGACAACCTGATCCTTCGCGACAGCTCGGGCGAGTTCACGAGGCCGATCCGGCAGAAGTGCCTGGCGGAATACGGGCACCGCCTGTCGAACACCGGCGAGAGTGTCGGCGACAACCCGGACTTCAAGACGTTCTCGCCCGACACGTTCACGTTCAAGTGCGCCGACTGCGAGAAGACCGCGCCGGTAGCCGCATTCCGCGAGATCAACTGCAAGCCCGACGCCACGGACCTGGCGCTGCTGATCTCCACCCAGTCCGGGGAGGCGGGGCAGTCCGGCTCGTGGGACGACCCCGGTGTGGCGATGGAGCTGGCCGAGCTGGTCCTCAAGGAGAAGGGCCTCAAGTAGGCCGACAGAGAGATACCAGAGCGCATCGTTTACCTTGCCCTTTTGGCGTAGCGATTCACTGGCCGATGGCTCCTGTGCGGAGCTGTCGGCCCTTTTCATTCCCTAGGAGAAACCCACGAACAAGATGAAATGCACAACGCCCGGCTGCGAGGGCACGGTAGAGATTTCCCTGTTCGCCTACCTCGACGTGATGGAAGACGGCGCGGTGAGCATCGGAAACCTCTGCCTGGAGCAGGGTGTCGAGACCGAATGCGGCCAGTGTGGCAACGAGCCCGTCGACCCGACCGACTACACCGACGCGATCCGCCGCCTCGGCCCAGTCGACACCGGTCAGAAGGATCTGCTGCCGAAGATCGGGACCGGGCTGCCGCGGACCGACGTCATCACGTACGTCGACTCCGACGGCAACCCCGACACGGAGCTGTTCATCGACGGCGTCAAGATCGCATACCCGCTGCTGCACGACATCCACAAGCACACCATCGACGGCGGCCGGTCCGGTGAGGACCACGCCTGGGCGTGCTCTATGTGGCAGCAGGCGAACGACCCCAGCCTTCCCGCCGCGGTCCGCGCCGAGTTCGCCTCCACCTTCGCGCGCACGCGCCACGACTGCACGAGCGAGTGGGAGAAGTGCGAGTCCTGAAAGAACTGCGACGACGAGCCGTGCCCCGTGATCACCGCCGCTAACAACACCGAGGAGACCTCCAAGTGAACGACCCCCTGATGCCCGTCGCCGAAATCCGTGCCGCGCAGAACAAGTGCCTGGAACTGCTCGGTCTCGACCCGGTGTCCAAGACCGAGTACGAGAACATGCACCACCACTCCGGCGACGACTTCATGACCGAGTACCGCTACAACCGCCGCGGCACGACCTACCGACCCGTGGGCCCCGTCACCGAGTGGGTCCGCGTCGGCAAGCCCGTGGAGGCGACCAAGCACGAGGTGCGGGTCGGCGGTATGGATGCGGGTACCTACACCGTCATCGAGATGCCGAAGGGCACCTACGACGGCGCGGACTGCCGCATCACCCTGGACGGGAAGTACATCTCCCACGCCGCGACGCTTCCGCGGGCGCTCTACCTGATCCAGCGGCACTACATCTACGGCACCACCGAGCACCACGAAATCATGGACCGGCCGATGTTCATGGAGCACATGGGCGACGGCCTCGACATCGTGGTCACCGAGGGCCCGAACTTCGACATCGACCGGTACCCCGACGGCGGGTCGTTCATGTTCACGTACATCAACGACTACAACCCGTGCCGCGGTGAGTACTCCTATCTCGTCAACGACAACGAGGCCATGGCCACCGCGAACTGGGCCTTCATCGAAGACAACGAGGAAGACCCGGCCAAGTGGAGGATCGAGTCGATCAACTACCACCCCGGCGAGCCGGCCGTCACCTACTGCTTCAACGACGCCCGCGTGCCCGTCGACAAGGACGCCACCTGAACGTCCGGACTGCTTCCGTCCGCTCTTTCAGGGGCGTGGCGGCGGCCGTCCGGCCAGCACGTAGCGACGAGAGGACATCCGTGACCAGCAAGACCCAGGCACCGAGCTCGACGGCGTGAACTGGCGCAAGTGCGCTTCCGAGCGGCCCGGCCGCTACAAGTACAACGTCGGGATTAGCTGTGTCAGAACCTCGTGACATGGGGCGAGGCGACGCAGCTGTCATCGAAAGCAAGGAAGCCGCCCTACGCGACCACCGAGCCCTGAGAGGATTGGTCCCATGCGCGCCCACAACGGTCAGGAACCGGACTACAGCCGCGATGACGTCGTGGTCGCCTACCGGTGGATTCCTCAACGTCACGCCACTGAGGGGACGGTTCCTGAGCGGGAGCTCTGGCGCGCGGCCACTGAGCTGGAGTTCCGTACATTCCGCGAGCACAGTCGTCGGGTGAACTGGGGACGAGACAGCCTCCTCGACGGTGTCTTCTACGACTTCCCTGCCCCCCAGACACTGCCCGCCCAAGAGCGCGAAGCCGCGCTCAGCCTGTTGCCCAAACAACAGCCGTGGCCCTGGCTACGCTCGCGAATGCGTCTGATGCGCAGCTGGGTGACAACCCGCCCCGACCAGCCTGTGGACCTGCTCGCCGCCCTGGACCGCGTGAACGACCAGATCAGGGAGGACCAAGCGGCCTACTTTGTCAGGAGGCTGCGGCTGCTCTCCGAGGAGATCGAACGCCGCGAGAGCGACCCCGACCGTGTCCAGGCCGGACCGTACGGGTTCTACATGCACGACGGCCTGGACGACGAGCACGCCGACAACACCACCTTGCGCGACCTGCTGAGGGTCGTCCGCGAGCGTGGCCCCGCCATCGGCGTCGTCGCGGACAGAACCACGCTCCTGGCAGACAGCCAATAGGATCCAAAAATTGAGCCTTTTGAATCCAAGGTTCTGACACAGCTCAAGCCAGAGGAGACCACCAGCGGGCTCGGCTACATGGTCGACTGCAACCAGAGCGAGACGAAGTGGGCCGCGTACCGCTACACAGCCGACAACTCCCAGTGGTGGGCCGCGCACGGGGACGGCAACCCGCGGGACCTCGTCGTCCGCCTGGAAGTCGCCGACGGCAAAGACTATGCCGCCGTACAGCAGATCGACGACCGAACCGCCGCCTTCGCGCAGCTCGCCGCGATCGACTGGAACAACGTTCCCGTCGCGGCCGGCGACCACCACGTCTCCCGCCTGCTCGCCGGCAAGATCGGCGACTTCAAGGACTACTACCAGCCCGAGCACACGCACCTGCGCTCGATTGTCGAGGGCTGGCTCACCCGCTACTCCGCCGCCCACGCCTACCGACCGGAGAACTGACCACAACCCGACAGCTCTGGACCGCCGCTCACCTCCGTGCCGGTGACCTCGTCGAGAACGACGTGATCTCCACACCGGACGGGTGGAGATCACGTAACCGAGGTCTGGCTGGAGGAGGCGAGTCGAGTTCTGCAAGAAGTACCCCGACGCCAAGGAGGGGTACAGCAAGTACTTCCACGGGCCCGAGCTCCACGCCCTGCTGCCCCTCCTGCACACCGACGAGACCGGACAGATGGAGGAGTGCTTCTACCCGCACAGCCCCCCCGAACCTGGTCCCCACTCAGGTCCCGGCCGACACCACCAAGGAGTGATCATGACCCGATACACCCTCGTCGAACACGAGACGCTCCCGAACTTTGTCGTCGCCGCCCGTGTCACCCCGAAGCTGGAGGCCAAGGCCAAGCAGCACATGGGTGTGACCTTCGACGACTACGCGAAGGCCGAAACCGCCGCGGACGAGATCAACGACTGGGCCTGCGTCCAAAACGAAGACGGCGAGCCGCTGTACCCGAACCGCGTCGCGCATCTGACGGGATTTTCCTCGAGGTGCCGGGTCGACGGACGCCGTCTCTACATTCCGACCACCACCCCTGACACTGCGATCAAGGAGAGCTGACCGTGCAGGAGCCGAAGTTCAACCCGCCCTACGGCGGCGCCATCAACCACGTCACCGATACCGCCGAGCATCACGGCTACCTGCACATGGTCGCCTGGGGCGTAGAGATCGGGTCCCACGCCGAGTACATCAAGGATCGGTGCGCGAAGGCGAAGGACGCAGGCGCCCCGCTGGACACCCTGTACGAGCGTTCGGGTCCCGGCGGGTCGGTACCGGAGAGTGGGTGCGGTTCAGCAATATCGACACCACCGACCACGACGAGGCCCGCGGGTTCGTACGCATCGAGCAGTACGTGCGGGAGCTGGTGCGCTACCAGCACGCCGTCGCTCAGTACCGTAAGTGGCGAAGGACGGCGCCGCCGCTCAAGACGTTCACGGTCACGATCACGGCTCCGATCACCACCACCGTCCGTGCGCTGGACGAGGAGGACGCGCGCCGCACGGCGATGGCCGGCTGGGCGCCGAACCCGGACGGCTCCGCAACGGCCCGCCTGACCGGACCGCCCGGAGCGTGGGTCGCGAAGTTCAACGGCGCCCCGAGGGTCAAGGAGGTCCGGCGATGAACCCGATCGAGCTGCGCGCGCTGATCCACAAGGACCTGAACGCGCAGGCCCGCACGCAGTGCAGAGACATCCTGACCGTCGAACCGATTCCGCCGGTGCCAGGCCAGCCCGTGCGCCTGCGGGTGCAAGCGCCGGACCCGATGGGCGCGATCCGCACCTGATCGAGATCATCCGCCTGCTTCCGTCACTCCCCGGCCGATGTGGACGGGGGACTTCGGCGCCTACGGTGCCGGGCTCGCCCGGGTGGCGGCTGCCGCCGGTGTCACCGTCGGGGACATGGGCCGTCCGGACCGGACCGCATGACGCAGCGTTTGAACGGTAAGTCTGACCCGATCGACCTCAACACCGCCGCGACGGCCGTGCTGTCCGGCTGGCCACCAGCACACCGAAGAGCCGGGACGGCGTGGTCGAGGCGGTGGCGCTGTGGACCGCCCGCCGCCACCAGGCCCTGGACGCCGAGATCGGCCCGCCGGTCAAGCAGGCGGACCCCGCGCTGCCGGAGCTGTTCGGAATCGGCCCCAAGACCGCCGGCCAGCTGCTGGCCTCAGCCGGGGACAATCCCGAACGCATGTGGTCCGAGAGGGTGTTCGGCACCTCGCCCGTGCTGCTCCGATCCAGTCCTCGTCCGGCCGCACCCACCGTCACCGCCTCAACCGCGACGGCGACCGGGCCGCGAACAACGCGCTGCACGCCATCGTGCTGGTCCGGATGCGCTTCGACGAACGCACCCGCGCCTGTGTCGAACGCCGCACCAAGGAAGGGCTGTCCAAGAAGGACATCATGCGCTGCCTCAAGCGAATCGTCGCCCGCGAGGTCCACCGCGCTCTTACCAGCACACCGGCCACGCACATCACTCAAAGCAACCTCGCTCCAGCTGCTTGACAGCTATATGAGCGTCCCGAGGACGGAAAATCCGATGAGCACCAAGCTGTACGACGGGCTGCGGCTGACCGCGCACGCGCCCGGCCTCTTCGAACTCACCCGCGTGATCTCCAAGCGCATGCGCGAGGTCTTCCGCGAGCTGGCTGTACCCATCATCGCCAGGAACGTCGCCCGCGTCGTCGACGACGCCGAGATACGCGAACGCGGCATGGGCGGCCCCCTGCACAACTACCTCGTTTACCGGGCCCGGAAGCTGTGGCTCGACGAGCAGGCCGGACTTGATGACCGCATGACGTTCCACGATCCGCTGCGCTTCAGCATCGTCTTCGGTCAGGTCGATGACGAGTACGGCACGCGCCGGCTGGCGTACCCCTTCGCCGGGAACCGCGCGTACACCGACGCGCTCATGGCTCTCGAAGCCAACGGACGGCCCCTCTTCATCGACTACCACTACCAGAACCAGGCCGACCGACCGGATGAGATCCGGAAGGACGAGTGGAAGCGCCGCCACGATGACTGGAACCATCTGCTGGACGCCGACGACCGCGAGACCGACGGCACCTTCGGGCATCTCCCCGCCTGGCAGCTCCCGGACAGCATCGACGGTGTCTTCGACGCGGTGCTGCTCGGCTACAAGGACACCACCATCGATCTGAACGCGCACCGCACCATCGAGCACCGCATGCGCCGGGCACTCAACCGGGCGGTGACCCTCGACCTGGACCTCGACGAGGTCAGCGGCATTAACAGAGTGCTGACCCGTAACCAGTGCATCGAGCGCGCGATCTCTCAGTACCTCGACACTGCCGAGGGTAAGGCCATGCCCCGGCCCGCGCCACTGCCGGGTGCTCGGGAACTCGACGTCATGATCAGCGAGTTGTCGCCCGTCTATGAGCCTCCACCTGGAGCCGTTGCCCGGATCGGCGAGCTGTATCGCGAGCAGGCGCTGGCTGGTGACTGATCTGGATCGACACAGTCGATCCGGAAATGGATCTGGAGGGGCATCGGCATCCCCCTCGCCCACGGGTGCGATCGCTTCGTGGACCTTGCAGCAGGTCAGGTCGAGACCGAGCGCCTCGCCGATGACTTCGTGGCCAACGCCGGAATGCACGGCGCGAACTACCCCGAGCTTGGCGCCGCCTGGGGCATGACTCACCAGGGCGTACGCAAGCGCTGGCCCCACCCGGTCACCACCGAGGCTGTGAACCCATCCCGGTGGTGAATCGTCACCGCCGCGAACCGCAAGGTCCAGGAGGCAGCCGAGGACCTCACATACGACACGAGCGAAGAGGCCGCTGCCGCCGCCAGCGTCTTCCTCGCCGCCAACACCACCACGACGGACGGAGACACGACATGATGCTCGCGATCGGCGCGCTGCTCGGCTGCGCCGCCAATCTGCTTGCCCTCGCCATCAGGCGCCGCCTGACCCGCACGCCGCACTGCGGGGGATGCGCGACCGCCTCGAACTGGCCCACCTCCCAGCACGACGCCCTGCTCTGCCGCGGCTACGTCCAGGACCGCCGCCGCGAACGGCTGCGCGACATCAGGTACGGCCGCCCCGTCGAGGAGCCGAACCCGTGGGGCGAGGCGTACCTGCTCGACGAAGAGATCGCCCAGCGAACGGGAGCCGACGTATGAGCACCGAGACCACCACGGCCGCCGCCGACTTCGCCCAGGCGCTCGCCGAGCTGGCTGACGGATATGGATACCCGACCGACCCGGAGGGCACCGCGCCCGTGATCGTCACGGTCACCGACCCGGCGACCGGAGAGCAGCACCCGGTCCCGATCGAGCCCGGCCAGCTCGACTGGGTGACCGACTTGGTACGGGGCGAGCTGGACACCTTCCGCGCCGCCCACTCCGACGGCACCGGCTACTGCGGGCACTGCCGGGGCACCGGCCTCGCGGGTGGAAGCGGTGGCGCCGCCCTGTTCACCGAGCTGCCCGCCGACGACGGGAGCCGCCCGTGACGTCCGTCACTCCGCCGCCGTGCCCGGACTGCTCGACCGTGACGCAGCGGATCGAGGTCGAGGAGGTCTGGCACTGCACGGCCCCCGACTGCACCCGCCGCACCTATGGCACCGGCGACGAGAACGACGACCAGGACCTCCCCTCCTACAGCGGGACCGACGAGCACGGTGCCCTGATCATCTACCACGGCGCTGGCGACATCGACTTCGAGGCGACCGCCGAACTGGCCTCCCAGGACGGCGTCGACGACCAAGACCAGGACGACGACGCGGGCCCCGCTGCTCCGCTGACCGGCGCCTGACGGCCGAGCAGCGCATCGAGCGGGCCCTGGCGCTGCTGGAGGGGCAGGACACCGACCTGGCCGACCGCTGCGCGCCGTAGGCCAGGGGGACCAGCCGTGACCGCGAACCGCCACCAGCCTGTCGCCCCCTGCCTTAACGCTCGTCCCCACGGAGCACGTGAAGCGGAGGCATCAGTTGATCGCGCCCGTCGGCGTCCACAATCCACATCACGAGAAGAGCGAGACCACCATGGCTGAGTCCACGACCACCGCGAAGCACGACGTCACCGTCAAGTTCGGCTACATCGAGCTGACCGGGTCGCTCGTCGAGTTTACCGACTGTCGATCTGACCGGGTTGGCTCTGAACTGCATGAATGCGTCGCGTAGGAGTCCTTGACGTATCAGGCTCGTTGGACAGGGCAGCC
>NZ_JBHYIG010000071.1:0-33848 GCF_042740015.1 Streptomyces sp. NPDC059037 | reverse complement strand
CACCGGGCGCCGCCCCCCTATGCCCCCCCTGTTTTTGGCGGCCCCCCCCCCCCGCACCCCCGGCGCACCCCCCCGGTCACCCGGGGCGGTTCGCTGTCCGGCTCACGCGTTCCTGTACAGAAAGCAGCTTTCGACCATGCCCAAGTACCGCATCGTCTCCGATCCCGACCCCGGCGCAGAACATCGTGAGCCCCGAAGGGCCAACCTTTGCCTCGGTAAGGTCCGTCTCGTCACGGTCATCGACTCCGAAGACCCGTTCTGGGCGACCAGGTGAGAGCTGATCTCCTTCGGCAAGGACCTGCACTGAGCGCCATGCAGCCAGATCCGACTGTGCTGCTCGCCTGCCTGGCCGTTGCTGCGCTCGGCATCCTGTGCCTCGCCATCGGCGTTGGCCGTAAGCGGCGCTGGCGGGACCCCACCCGGCTTTTCAGCTGGTCCCAGAAGCAGCAGCTCATCCGCCAGGCCAACGGCCGGTGCGAGCACAAGCCGCCCCTCTGGTTCCGGTGCCCGGCACCGGGGACCGAGGCCGATCACATACACCCCTGGAGCCGTGGCGGGCCGACGGAACTGTGGAACGGCCAGCTACTCTGCCGCTGGCACAACCGGCGGAAGTCCAACCGCGTGCCGAGCCCTCTCTACCGCTGGCGTCTCGCGCGCCGGCGCAAGAGGTACTGCCCCCCCGATACGCATCAGGAGCAAACTCACGGCCTGGATCTAGCGCGGGACCTGCTGGCGCCATGGACGGATGTGCGCGACACCCGCGACGAGCTGATCACGTGGTCCGTTCAGGTCGCTGGCGTGGAGCGCACGACAGTGCAGCAGATCACCAGCGTGGCGCGGACGACGATCAACCGACTCCTGCCGTAAGGGGACTCTTGTGGACGAGACGCAGATCAGCCTCACGGCGCCCGCCGCCGAGTTCGTCGGGCACCTCGTACAAGGCAGCCCCGAGGAACGCGACTGGCGCAGCCGCTCGATCGCCCCCAGCGACATCGGCGCCGTCATGGATCGCAGCCCCTTCCAGACCCGCGAAGACCTGCTGAAGCGCAAGGCGGCCGGCGGCAGCCGTCCACCCCTGCGTAACCCCCCGGTGCAGGGCCTCGGCTGGGACAAGCAGCCCGACCTAGCCGAGGAATTCACGGACGCCCACCCGGAGTACGAGGCTGTCACCACCAGCTACTGGCGCAACCGCGACCGGGAGTGGCAGCGGTGCTGGCCCCACCGCGCCCTGATCCCGACCGATCACGACGCCGCTCAAGGTCCCGCCACCATCAATGCCACGCTCACCTTCCGCACCACGCCGCGACCCCTCGACGAGAAGGGGTGGGGGCCAGGCGGCTCCACGGTCCCGGCGCACATCTACGACGAGACGCAATGGCTGCTCGACACCCTCGGCACCGAGCACGCCTACGTGATCGCCTACAGCAAGCACGGCGACGAGACCCGCACCTACCGCATCGCCCGCGACGACGAGCACATCGCTACGCTGCGCGCCGCCAGCGAGGCGTTCCTGCGCGAACTCATTGCAGGAGAGGAGACATGACTTCGATACCCGTGCGCTGTGCGCACCGACCCACCAGTGGTGGGCTCGTCGTTCCGGCTGTATCCATCGTCCATGACGGGCATGCAGTTTTCGGCTCTCTTGATAGCCGACGCTTACGGCGCGTCCTGCTGGGCCGGTTGTGTCAGGTGTGTGAGCAGCAGCTGACCGAGCGGTTGTACCTTATCGTCCGCCCGGCCGATGAGGAGCACGGCTATACACCAGAGGGCGCTCTCCACCCGGAGTGCTTCGCTTACACCAAGGACGAGTGCCCCGTCTTGAACGGCACCACGCGGCGCTACCGGGACCGCTCCGTCCTGGCCACGCACCCCGCCTTCCGGCCGTGCGGTGACTCGAGCTGTCCATACCCGGACAAGATCCTGCCGGGAGCAGACCAGGCAGCGCGCCTTGGGCAACTCGTCGACCGCTATGAGGCGTGGATGATCGCCCTGGACTCCTACCGGCTCGTCCTGGACAACGACGACCCGACTGTGCCGCTCGGCATCGCTCTGGAGTTGCCCGTTCTGCGCCGGCGGCTGCTGCGCGAAGCGGCACTGCCCGAGAGGGCAGAAGCCCTCCTCGCCGCGTTGCGCGACCTGCTGGGCCTGCAGCCCTAACGCCGAGGTGGGCAAGCCCGTGACGCTCGGCACCTTGCGGTGGGAGCTGGAAGGGCCACCGACGTTCGAGCGGCAGCCGCGCACGGTGGACGACCCCGGCACCTCGGTCAACGACCGCGGAGCGGACGAGGGGCTGTGGTGAGCGACGTCTCCGACTACGTCCGCGGCCCCGGCCTCCAGCGGCCCCGCCGCCGCAGAGCACCACTTCAGATGGCCGGGCACCGTGCCCGTGGGCCGAGTGCAGGTGCACGCACGAGCCTCCGTGCGTGGCGGGCTGGATCGACGCCGACGAGCAGGAGCCCGAGCGGGGTGCCGACGGCTGACCCCGTACCCGGGACGGCCAGCCCGTCACCCACCAGACGATGCGCTCGTGTCCCAACTGCCGTCCCGAGACGGCCCAAGCCCTGAGCGACCCGATGCTCACGCGCGGCCAGCAGCTTTCCAAGATCCGTAGGCGCAAGGAGCGCTGACATGTCCTCAACCCCAACCACCGAGACGCGCCCCCGTACGGAGTACGAGGAGCTGATCCACGACCTGGGCGACGCCGCCGACAAGACACGGGAAGGGTGGCTGACGAAGCGCACCGTCGTCTCCACCTTCCTCCAGGCGGTAAAGCCCCACCTGGAGGCTGCTTTCCACCGCGGCAGGCTCGGCCGCCTGCGCGCCCAGGGCCTGACGGTCCCCAACCTGAAAGCCCCCCTCTCCGAGCGCGAGAAGCAGGTCGGCCTCAGGATGGCGCGGGGGCTGTCCAACGCGGCCATCGGGCTGGAGCTGTTCATCTCGGAGGACACGGTCAAGACCCACGCGCGCCGCCTCTTCAAGAAGATCGGCGCCCACGACCGGGCCCACGCTGTCGCCCTCCTGCTGATCCGGGGCGTCACGGCGGCCGACGTCCTGGAGCCCTTGGATGACGACCGTTGACGCCCCTCTCCCGAACCGGGCGCCCGGTCCACCTCGTCGAAATCCGGCGGCGCGGCGACGACTACCCCAGCCGCTGCGCTGGCGGGCATGGTGCGGCGGCTGCCAGATTCACAGCGCCACCGTGAACGTCTGGCTCCCGGACGGCTCGTATCCCATCGAGGCGACCACGCTCACCGACACCGCGGAGTTCCAGGACTTCTCCTGGCGGCGCCACGGGTACGAGCGCGAGATGCCGCTCGACACCCCCGACGCCGTCCTCGCGACGCTCCAGGTCCAGAAGAAGCAGAGCGTGCAGGTCAGCTGAGCCCCGTACGACAAGCCAGGATCTCGTCCGACGGAGACCCTGGCTGCGTCATGCCGTCGTGCTCGCCGTCTCCCTCACAACATCCCACTGCACGTCAGAGAAAGCGCAGCACACTCATCATGACCAAGCCGACCAACCCCTACGTCCACGCCTACGCCTGCTACTGCATCGACCTGGCTGTACGGCTCTACCGCGAGCACCAGGCCCAGCAGGCTGAGACCCCTGAGGCGGTGCCAGTATGAGCCGCCGTCCAACCCAGGACCCAGCGATCGACGCGGAGCACGGTGGTGAGATCCACCCCGCCTTCGGCGTCGCGGTCGTGACGCGGAGGAGCGGCGGAGGCCGTTCGCTGTTCCAGTCCGACCTGCTGCACAACGAAACCATCTCGCTCTCCGTCCGCCAGGCCACGCGCAAACGCGACCTCAACCACGACTGGGTCAATCCAGGCCGGGAGCTCGTGGAGATCGAGATGAGTCTCGCGCAGTGGGGTTCGCTCGTGTCCTCCATGGGTCTCGGCAGCGGTGTGCCGGTGACCATCCGCCGTACCGAGCACGACTCCTTCGTGCCTGAGATCCCTCATCAGCCCCGCACCGCCGAGAGCCTGCGGGAGGTCCGTGAGGTCACCGACCGGATGTACGCCGAAGTCAGAGCCGCCACCGCGGTGCTGCACGAGGCGATCTACGAGAAGAAGGGTGTGAGGGCCACCAAGGAAGCGCTCAGCGCCCTGGAGCGTGCCGTCGCCGGCGCAGGTAACAACGCCCAGTTCACCGTCGACTCGCTCGTGGGGGCCGGCGAGCAGGTCGTCGCCCAGGCCCGCGCCGACATCGAGGCCCACGTCCTGGAGGTCATCCGGCTGACGGGTACCGAGCCCTCCATCGAAGCCTCGTCATTCGATGCCCCGGCGCTGCCGGGGTCCACTACCAGCCGAGAGGAGCCCACCGATGCCTGAACTCACCGTGCCCGATGAGCTGTTCGACGCCGACCTCGTCGCCTCCGACGAGCACAGCCCGGCCGACCGCTTCGACTGGATCATCCAGGACGGCCAGATCATCCACGCTCCCGTCGTCGGCTGGACCTGGGCGTGCCCCAAGTGCGGCGAGTCCGGAACCCTGCCGGAGGACCCTGTTCGCCTCGCCTCCCCGCACAGAACACAGCACGCCGCAGGCCCGTTCAGCACCCTCGTGCCACTCCTGGTCTCCGTCGTGCGCAAGTTCCATCCGACCACGCCGTCAAGCACGAGCTACCTCGCCCAACTGCTCGCCGAAGCACCGCCCGCCACGACCGTCCGGGAGTGGCTCGCCGCCCGGGGCCCTGCCCTTCTGGGAACAGAAGTCGATCTGGCTCTATGGCACATGGTGCGCCGCCGTACGGCGGAGGATCTCGTTCAGCGGTGGCGGCAGACGCGGGATGCTGCCGAGGCCGCGTGGGAAGAAGTCCTGGCCGACAAGATCCGCCGTCATCCGGCCTACCTGCACCCGGTGTACCCCATGGTGCCGGTTCTGGCACGGTTTTGGGCCGTGGACGGCAAGCGCGGGCTGTCCTGGGACGGCACGGGCGTCCGTCTCGTGGCCGAGGACGGCAGCGAGCTGTGCACCTTCGAGCTTGGCGACAGCCCCGAGACGACTGCGGCCCTTGACGCCCTGACCGAACTCTGCCAGCCGCGCTGGGAGGAAGACGAGCGGGACACGCTGCTGTGAGACCGCACCCGCCGCCGGGTGGGGCGTGGCACCCGTCCCGCGCCCCGCTCCTCCTCCCTGGCGGAGGACGACTTCGCCACTCTCGCCGGCTGGGCAGCAAGCATCAGCACTCACCACACACCCGGAGCACACCGATGACCGAACGGACCAAGGTGTTCACCGCCGACATTGCCGAGCGCGCCGTGCGCGTCACCTGGCCTGACAACGACCGCGGCGGGGCCACGCCGCCACCGGACGGCTGGCAGGACCGAGCGTGGGCGCAGGAGCCGACATTGCATGAGATCGACGAAGGGTCGGTGGCCGGCTGCTCGATCCTGCGCTGGCGGGAGGACCCGCGCCCGGACCTCGAGTTGATCGGCACGTCGTTGGCACTCGTCACCGGCAGGCCGCAAGCTGTCCCGCCTGCCGCCGCGCCGCCTGCGGACCGGCCTCTGCCCCCGCTGCTGATCGGTGCGCAGGTCGAGGCGTACGCCCTCGTGGTCCGCCGCCAGACTTGCGATGACCTTGCGGGGGAGCTCCGCAATGATGGCCAGGTTCTGGCCGCCGATCTCGTGGACGAGAACCGCGACTTCACCGAGATATCCCGCTCCCTGGCCGCCATCCCCGCCGCGCCGAAGACGGAACACGGTGCCTACTGCCGCCCTGTCGACTGCCGGTGCGGCTGCGACCGGGCCCAGAACTGTCTCGACTGTCACCGCTGCGTGTGCTGGCGCGCGCAGTGCTGCGCCCAGGTCGCCACCGACCACGCCCGCGCACGGGCCCGCAAGACCGCCCTGCGGGCGCTCCTGGACGCCGTGGGCCCAGTGATGCTGACCGAGCTGCGGGAGACCGTCGCCGAGGCCGAGGAAGCCGCCCTGCGCGACACGATCGCCCGCCGGGTCCGCTTGCTCACGCCGGCCGACGGCCCCCGCTACACGCATGCCGTCTTTGCGACCTACGACTCCAAGCTGGGCATGGGCCATGCCGACTACCGCCTCCACGACGTGGAGCTGCACGAAGACGAAGACGAAGACGAAGACAAGCGCGGGGGCCGGCCTGCGAGCGTCGACCTGGACGACGATGTCCTGTCCGCCGCGCTCGGCACTCTCGCAGGGCTTCTGCGCCCCGACGAAGGCGCGGACCTCGCCGTCGACCTCACCGACTGACCCCGAAACGGCGGGGTGCGCGTGGCCTAGGTGTGATGTCTCAGGACGTTGGTTGCGCAGCTACTTGGCGGTCAGCTGACTACGACGGCGCTCGCGTCATCGCGGTAACCGTCTGCGTCTGGGCGAGCGGCGGCCACGAGTGCGTCGGCCAGGGCCTGCGGGTCGCTGCTGTGCTTGTGCGCCAGGGACTCGATCGCCCCGGGCGGCATCTGGTCATGGATGCCGTCGGTGGTGAGGAGTCGATGTCCTCCGGCGGGGACGGAGACGTAGCGGACGGTGGCTGGAATGGCGCGGCCCAGTGTGATGCCGACGTAGTCGGCAAGCGCGTGGACAGGAATGTCCTCGCCAGCGGCGCGGGAGAGGTATGCGGCCAGGGTCGCGTCAGTGGTCAGCCGCTCCAGATGCTCGCCGTCCCAGTGCCATGCCGCGCTGTCCCCGGCCCATGCCACTTCTGCGCCGCCGGTGGGCAGGCTGACCGCGCATACCCCGACCGCGTCGGGCTCGCCAGGATCGGCCAGCAGGAGCCCTGCGGACAGGATCCCGGCCATCGCACCGCGAGCCGCCCCCACTCGGGCGGTGGTCTCCGCGAGCATCGGCGCCAAGCGCACAATTTCGGCGCCGTGTCCCATGCCGTCGACGAGGGCGGCGGCAGTCATGCCCGTACTGGTCGATGTGTAGGTGGCCGCGGCAACCGCGATCGGACCTCCGGTGCCCTCCCGCTGGGCGATTCCGATGATCATGACGCTCCTTAGACGAGGTCGCTAGCTGTGGTGTCTCATGACGTTGGGTCCACGACGACGGACTGCGTCGGGGCTGATGCCTGTCCGCAGGCAGAACGAGCGCAACGCCCCCAACCTCATGAGATGGCACACCTAGGAGGTCGCCCGAGGGCGCCTCGCCGCAGCGCTTCTGGCTCGCGCGCCACACGAACCATGCGCGCCCTGCACCCCTTTGCTTTCACTACCCACCAGGAGAACCGCGCCATGTCCGCGATCACCACCGCCCCAGTCCAGGTCGACAATGGCAAGGCCGTGCACTACGTCCGCAAGGACGCGTTCCACTCCCACACCATCGGCTGCGGTCGACGGGTGTCCCGGGACCAGGCCCTGGAGGACTACCGGTCGCAGGCTGCCGCCATGCTGCCCGTGGCCGTCCGCGACGAGCAGGCCGCCCGCCCCTGACTCCTACCCCCGGCCGGTACTGCCGACCTGGATGACGAGGTTCTGTCCGCGGCGCTCGGAACCCTCGCGCTGCTGCACCCCGACGAGGGCGCTGACCGCACCGTCGACCTCACCGGCGAGGGGAACTTCTGAGGTCGCGACCGTCCATCCATCAGAGCCCGTGCCCCGGCTCCGCCCTGCGCGGGACTGGGGCACGGGTCTCCTCTTTCTCTTGCCCGTCCCGTCTCTCAAGACGGAGCGATCCACCATTCGATGCCCTTATCGACTCGGCGAGAACGGTCGTATGCGAGTCGCTGACAAGCTATTCCCGACTGGTTAGGCTGAGGCTATGACTCACAACAACAACGCTCATGACAACAGCGCTCCCGGCGCCGAGCTCCCGAAGTTCTCCGTCAATGTCGTCCCGACCAACCAACTCAGGTGCGAGAACCTCGGCACAATGCTGAACCGCTATCGCCGCGGCGAGGTCACACCGCTGATCTTCGGCGACGACAACAAGCCCGAGGCCGCGATCATCCCCTTCGCCGCGTTCGTGCGCCTCATGAAATACGACCACGCGGCCTACGCCCACACTGAGGATGCTTTCCAGGCCGAGCTCTCCCGCCGCATCCAGGAGTCCGACGCCGCCGACGAGGCGGGCATGACCATCGAAGAGCTCGCCGAGAGCCTCGGCCCGCTCGGTCGGCAGTGGGCCGATGAGCATCGTGCTGCCCAGCAGGAGAAGCGTGATGAGTGAGCGTCAGCCTCCCATCCGCCTCCTGCCGACGACCGGTCTCAAGCAGGACCTCCAGACGCTCCACGACGCCGCGGTGATGCACCCTCATGGACCGGAGGATCGGCTCCTGCGCGTGGCCCTCAATCAGCTGGGCCGGATCCAGCAGGGTGCGCCGAGCACGCACCCGCTGGAGTACATGCCCAGTTATCCCGACCTCTCTGATTGCGAGACCACCTACGTCGGCGCGGACCCAAACACGAAGCCCTCGCACCGGATCGTCTGGCGGGAGCGCGCGCCCCAGAGCCCGGGCGAGCCCGTCACCCGCGAGATCATCGCCCTGGGTGAACGCGCGAACGGGCAGGCCTACTACATGGCCGGCCAGCGCCTCGGTCGCCCTGTGGGCTTCACTCTCGCCGAGCTGGCCGCGCAGCGCGAGCCGATCGCGAGTCCCTCACGACCCCGAAAGCGCTCGATCAGCAGCTTCGACACGCCATCCATGAGCGAGCCTGACCTCCAGTTCGAGTGACCTGTAATCCCGCTATTCCTGCTGATCATTGATGGCTTCTAGTAGAAGACTTCATCGGCTGGGTGGTCGAGGATCCGGGGCGGGCCTGGATCGCGCTGGCGGCCGTCGTCATCCCGCACATAGGGCTGTACTACCTGCTCTTCGAGGACCGGAAGTAGGGCAGGGCAACATTTCAAGGCCATGTTCAAGAGCACCCGCCTCATCATCGCCCTCAGTCTGATCGGTGGCGTCAGCCTGGCAGCCATCATCGGATGGGTCACCGGCTTCTTCGGCTCGATCGCAGACACCGACGCCGACGTGTGGAATGATTTCATGGACTGGATCAACTCGCCGTTGGGGTGGGAGCACCTCCCCGCCGGGGCCGGCCCGTGCTCTTCGTCCCGGTCATCGTGCTCGTGCTGATCTTCGCTTTTGCCGACGGCTGAGCCTCTCAACTGGGCTCGTCCCACCACGAAAGAGCCCCCGTGATGCCTGTGCATCTCGGGGGTTCTCTTTTCTGCCGGCTACTCGTTGCCTACGACACGGCTCGCAGCTCACGATCCTCAATAGCGTTCCCGAACTCGTCGGCATCCTCGATCATCCCGTAGGTGTCCGGTGAGACCTCATCCTCGTTGCCCCCGAGCCGGCGGTTGAAGCTGCTCGACGCGGAGAACTTCAGCACCACGTAGTCGTCGACGTCGCTCTTGCCGAAGCGCACCTTGTGGCCCTTGTGATCCTGTCGGTAGAAGCGGCCGAAGCTCGTGAGCATGACCGTCTCCCCACAGCTGACCGCGCCGGTGAGTTCACCGAGCAACGACTCGTACACCTTGTTCACCACCCGGACCGGCAACCCGCTGCGAGTCGCGACCCGAGAGATGAACTCGCGCTTACTGACACGCGGATTCGTCGTCGTCTCCATACCCACACCCTGTCCTGTCGTCCTTCGTGCCGCGGTTTCGCTTAGAAACTAGTCTATCGAAGATAGTCGCGAGTCTAGAAGGAGGGTCGGTCTTATTGAATGAAGCTTGCTAAGCTTGTCGTGGCCCATTGGGCTAGATCTCCAGATCCGGCTCGATCTCCTCCCGGTCGTCCTTGGGCTCGTAGTCGACCGACTCGATGATGTTCCGTGTGTTCGGATCGCGGCGCTGGTTCACGACCTTGTCGTGGGACTCCTCGAACCGCTGCTGCGCCGCCACACGGTGGGCCGCATCGAGCTTCGCGCCGATGTTGCGCTCCCCGAACTCCATCATCGAGCCCAGCAATGATTGCGTGCCCTGCTTGATCGCGCTGACGTTCGGCTTGTTCTGCGCCCGCATCTGCTCCCATCGGCTCCTGTCCTCCGGCGTGACATAGCCGAACATCCGCGCGAAACGCGATCCGAACCTGGCCTGCTGTCCCTCATTCTGTTCCTGGTTCATGACCCTTCCTCCTGCTCCTTGTTCGTGTTCTCGGATCGCCCTCAGGCGGGCTGGTAGTCCTCGGCATCGGCCTCAGCGTTCGGGCTCTCGTTCTGCGGGCCGGCCTTCTGCTCGGCCGACGGCCCTGTAGGGCGCGACCGTGGCTTGAGCCGCTGCTCCTCGAAGAAGACACCCGGGTCGTCGACCGCCGTCTGCAGCGTCTGCTGCCAGTTCTCTCCGAGGCTCCGCTTCAGCTCGGCCTCAAGATCCGGGTACTTCTCGTTCACTGCCTCCATCGCGTCGACGTAGGCGTTGGAGTAGACCCGCTGCTGCTCCTCGGGCGGCAGGCCGTCGATGTCCATGCTCGCGATCATCACCTCGGACTGGTCCAGGCGGTGCTGGAGCATGTCGGGCAGCCCGCTGGTGTCCAGATCCTGCTTCTGCGCCGCGAAGCCGACCAGGTAGCCCAGCATGTTGCCCCCGTAGCCCTCCTGGTCGCCGCGGCCCAGCGCGTCGAGCATCGAGGTCTTCATCGTCTCGGCGAGCTGGACCTGGTGGGCGTCCGCGTCCATGGGCCGGCGCAGCGTGAACATCCCGTCCTCGGGCAGACGCCGGCCCAGATGGTCGTCGAACTCCCCGCTCCAGACCGTGCGGACCCGGTCCGAGCCTGCGATCCGCTCCTCGTGCGCGGGTGCCTTGACGATCCGGCCGTGGGCCACGCCGTTGAACATCGTGCGCAGCTCGGGCTCGTACTCCATCCGCTCGCCGATGATCATTCGCGCACGCTGGACGACCTCCTGGCGCTCCAGGCCGTCTTCACTCATCTGCTCGTGCAGCCGCTTGCGCATCGCCCGGTAGCTGTCGCGGATCAGGCCGGCGTCCGCGCCCGGCTCACGCATCTTCCAGAAGGCGTTCTCCATGAGCGCGACCTCGGTCATGGCTGCCGAGTCCGGGGTGAACATCTCCCGGTGGCCGCGCTCACGGTGCTGCATGGCGTCGAAGCGCTTGCGCCACTTCTTCGTCAGGTGGTCACGCGGATCCGTACTGCCGATGAGGCGCTCGCGCCGGGCGTCGCTCGGCACGTCCTTGAAGATCCTCTGTCGGTGCGTGATGCCGCTCTCGGCAGAGGCGATCATGCCGCGGGTCCTGGTGTCGATGCGCTCCTGGATCTTGTCTTTGAGTGGCTGGAGGTAGCTGTCCATCTCCGTCTTGAAGTCCGGGGCGAGCATCCGCATCGCCATCACCATGCCGACGGCCTGGATGATCGAGTTGGCATTCACTCCGCGCGAGAGCGGCTTGAGACACGACTGCAACATCATCTGCATGTAGACGTGGTGCATGACGCCGAGCTCCTGCGTCCGTTCCTCGTCGTTGAAGCCGGGCACCAGCAGCTTCGAGTCCCGCAGCGAGGCCATGTACTTCTCGCCGGCCAGCCGCGTCTCCGCCCGGAGCTTGAGCAGCTGCTCGCGCTGGTCCAGGCCCTCGGTCTCGTTCTCGGCCCGGTCGACGTCGATCCAGTGCACGCGCTCGCGGTCGGCCATCCGATCCTGGGTCTTCGCGCCGAAGAACCCGCGGGCGCGGTCCCGGAGCCGCTCGCGCCAGGCGCGCGAACCGTCTGCGTCCTCCGGTCCGGGCTCGTCGATCGCCTCGGCCTCGATCGGCTCGTCCGAGCGCGAGTCCCAGGAGGCGTATGCGCTGCTCTGCGGCTCGTCGGCCTGCTGCCGATCGTCGTCCACCGGAAGCTCCTTGGCCGCGCGCGGGCGGCCCGCAGGGTCCGTTCCCAGTTCCTTGCGCTGTGCCACCTCAGTACCCCACCCCGTAGTCGTCGTCGCCCTGCGGCTGATCGATCTCGATGCTCGGCGTGTAGACCGGGCGCGTCGCGCCCACGCCCACGGCATGCGCAGAGCGGCGATGCGAGCCGCGGGTGCGGGAGGCCCCTGCGTCCTGAGAGATCACGTCGCGCTTGACCACCGAGTCGTCGACGGCAATCGCGGCGCTGTCCAGGCTGTGCGCTTCAGCGGAGCCCAGCTGATCGAGCTGCCGGGACATCTCAGCCCGGGCCTTCCGGGTCCCCGAGGACGCGAACTGCTCGTTCTTCTCGCCGTCGTAGACGCTCTCGCGGTTCTTGGCCGCCTGCACGAGCGCCTCGAAGCCGCCGCCGTAGGCCATCCGGTCCATCACGGTGCCGGCCAGCGAGGGGTCCTCTTCGAGGTTGCGGATGAGCCCGGTCTTCGGGTCCTCCAGCGCACTGGCCACGCGGGCCACGTAGTCCGGGTTGACCGTGACGCCGAAGCCCTCCTTGGACTCGTAGAACTCGATGAACTGCTTCTCCCACTCCTCGGCCGTGGCCTGGACGGGCTCACCGTCGAGGAACGCCGTGCGCCACTGACCGGGGCCGACGTGTTCGATGCTGCGGCCCCTCCAGAGCTCGCGGCCGGGGCCCTGGAGCATCGCGTACTTGTGCCGGGCCTCGGCGGCGTCGTGCTTGGCCTGCAGGATCGACTGGGTCACCGGGTAGGTGACCTCCAGGACGGCCTTGAGGTCTTCGCCGCGCAGCGCGCGCACGGCGCGCTGGCTGAATGAGCCGCCCAGGCCGGTGCCGTGGGCCTTGATCGCCGTGGCGAACATCGAGGCTTCCTGGTCGGCCTGCGTGATGCCGGGCGTGCCTTGGGTATCGCCCAGGTTCCGGGCGTAGTCGGTGAGCTTCTTCTCGCTGCCCTTGGCGCCGGTCTCGACGCAAACCTCGCGCACGCTCCGCAGGTGCGCCTCGCGATCCGAGAACGTCAGTGCCGCGCCGAACTCGCCGCGCTGCGCCTGGCGGTACAGCGCGCTCAGCTCCTCCGTCACGACCTGCTGGCCGAGCTTGATGTCCTCCGGCGACTCTGCGCCCGTGAGCGCTTGCAGCTGGAGCCGGTTCGCCTCGCTCCGCGAGCTCTCCAGTTCCTCGGCCAGTCCGGCGTCCTTGGAGAGCGCGACCTGGGTGTCCAGCGAGACCTGCATGGCCAGCGGGTGCGAGCCGTCGCCCTTGACCACGCCGGTGTCCAGCAGGTTGGCCGGCACCGAGAGCTTCGCCAGGGCTTCCGCCTTGGCGGCCTCGCTGTGCAGCTTCACCACGGCGACGGCGTCGCCGTCGAAGTCGCCGTCGAAGCAGGCGTCCATCACGGGGTTGATCGCGGCCCCGGTGAGCCGGTCGTCGATCGCTACCCGCATGTAGCGCACGCCGGCGTCACGGAGTACCGGGTCACGCCACACCAGCGCGTGGTCGCCCTCGGCCAGCCCCAGCTGCTCTGCCTTGACTGAGCTGAGCGCAATCTGGTCGACGTCCAGGCGCGGGTCCGCGGTCCACACCATCGTCGCCGAGTCGGTGAGCCGCGAGGCCATCAGCCCGGTCTTGAAGATGTTGTTCTTGCCCGTGAGCACCCGGTTCTGCACGTCGGTCGTGATCGCCTCGAAGGCGCGCTGAGCGCGCGAGACCGATTCGCTCATGCCGCGACGCACCTCGGCGCGCTTCTCCGCGGACAGACCCTGGCCGTCCAGCTGCTCGGCCATGTAGCGGTAGCGGCAGGCCTCGACGAAGACGTCCTGGTAGCTGCGGGTGTAGTCGTGCGTGACGGAGGACCCGTCCTCGAACTCCTGGCCACTGCGCAGATGTGAGGACATCACCGGCAGCTTCCACGAGCTCGCGCTCACCGTCTCGGTCTGCTCGCCGGTCGGATACGTGAGCAGGAACGGGATCTCCATGTCGCCGCCGCGGTCGCCGATGAGACCGCCGAAGGACTTGCGCATCGCCGTAGTGTTCAGTCCCGGGAGCTGACCCTCCTTGCGCGGCTGAGTGCGCAGCAACGCGGGCATCGGGATGAACCGGCGCTCGGGGCGCTCGTCGAGGCCCTCGGCGTGGCCGACCACCCGCAACGTGCCGTCAGCCTCCATGTCCAGGCCGGTCACCAGCAGGTACTCGCGCAGGTTCGACTCGGCCCCGCTGTTGTGGCCGTAGAACTCGCGCATGATCGCCGGGCAGTCCTGAGACTGCAGCGCCCAGGCCAGCTGCGAGGAGGCCTTACGGCCCTTGCCAGCACGCACCTGCTGGTCGTCGTAGATCTTCGTCTTCTCGTCGACGGCCATGTGCGTGACCACGAAGCGCATCTCGCCCAGGGCACTTGGCCGCAGTTCTCCGTTGGGGGAGCGCAGGTCGGAGACGTTCCCGCTCATCAGCTCGCGCGCCGAGCCCGCGTTGCGCCGGGAGATCAGGCTGAACGGGCTCATCACCACGTCCAGGTCCGTGTTGGCCCGGAACCAGTTGACCTCTTCGACGACATCCTGCTCCTGCGCGTCTTGCAGCGGCATGTCCCGGTCGACGATCAGCGAGATCACGCCCTTGTTGCCGTGCAGATCCGAGATCTTGTCGCCCACGACGAGATCGCGCTCCTGGCCACCGGCTCCGCGGATGCGGTGGCGCTCGGCCAACTCCTTCGACACCACGATCGGGTCATCAGCCGTCCAGCCGCCGAAGGTCATCAGCGCCGTCTTCGCCAGCGTGGTGACCTCAGAAGACTGCATGATCGTCGAGGCTGTCATCTGCTGGCGGTCGAACGGGTCGTACCGCAGCGTCTCGAGCTCGGGGAGAGCCATGAGCGGCGCACGCTGCCCGGCCACGCTCTCGTCGCCCGGCACGATCCGACCGTCGGCGTCGACCTGGGCCTGAGTGGTCAGGTACCGCACGATGCCCTGGTTGGTCGCGCCGCCGGTCATCACCGGGTCGAAGTAGCCGCTGGGCGCAGCGACGTTGTTCCGGTCCTTGCCGGTGAGCACCGTCATGTTCCGCCCGCCGGTGAGCCGCCAGGCGTCGAAACGGTTGTCGTCAGCCGGGTCAGTCCGGTCGCGCTGGGCCCGGTACTCGGCGTAGATCGTCGAGCCGGCCTTGATCTCGTTGGAGTAACGCACACGGCACGCCTCGGTCTGCAGGATCGCGGCCGTCCACTCGTCTAGGTGCTCCTTGATCTCGCCGGTGGACTCGTCGCGCTGGTACGTGGTGGCGCGCTCGATGAAGTCGATCGGGTGTTTCGTGCCGTACAGCTGCGAGTAGACCGTGTTGAGCGAGGAGGGCTCGCCGGTCTGGCTGCGCCCGGCGATGAAGTCGCCGGCGATCTGGTACTGGATGCGCTCGTGCATGAGCTGCTCGTAGCCGCGCAGGCGCGTGCGTTCCTCGACCGAGGTCGGAGCCTCGCCCGGAGTCTGGGCCGTGATCTTGGCCTCGTAGCCCGGCACGACCAGAGCGTTCTCCCCGCTGGCGAAGGCGGTGGTGATCTCGCCGTACTCGCCGACGTCGAAGACCTGGCCGATCTCACCCGAGATCGGAGTCCCCTTGCCGTTACGGCGCAGCTTCTCGCCGCTCCAGCAGATGACGCCCTGCTCGTCGACCAGGATCTCGGAAACCGTCGCCGCGTTGCGCTCGATGCTCTCGCGCACGGTGGCTCCGATGCGCCGCATGAACGCAGATTCGTGATCGGCGATCGGCATGGAGCGCTCGGCGTCGAAGCGGACAAGCCGGTCCTTGAACCGGGTCGTCTGGAAGGTCGAGCCCATCATCTCGTCGGGGGAGATCCCGCAACGACGCAGCGCCGAGGCGAGGTTGTCGAGGTTCGACCACTGCCCGGTGGGGCTGGTCATGTACCGCGCCACCCGGTCCGGGTTGAAGCGCTGATCGACCCACTCGCCGTCGACGTCGTGGAGCTCCGCCTCCCAGGTCCCGATGAGTTCGAAGGGGACGTCCTCCGCGTGCTGCCGGACCTTCTCGACGGCGGTGCCGCCATAGACGAGGTTGCCCATCTCGGGCACCCCGTCGGCTTGCAACTCGCCGATCTCCTCCAGCCGTTCCTGGTACATCTCCTCGGTCGCCCCCGGGCGCAGCAGATCGCTGTGCGCGCCGGTGAGCACGTCCCAGTACGAGCGCTGAATCGCAGCGACCTCAGAGTCAGCCGAGTAATCCGGCGGCTCGATCGCATCCAGATCTCCGCCCGTTCGCTCCAGCTCGGCCTCAGCACGCGCGATTAAGTCTTCGACGCCAAGAGCTGCCTGCAGATTCTCCCGCGCGCTCTCGACGGCGGCCTTCGCGTAGGCCTCAGCGGGCTCTGCGTCGACGAAGAAGGCCGGCAGGGAGCGGTTCTTCGCGTCCCGGCGCAGCATCACCTTCCCCCCGGGCCGGGGACCGGACTCGCCGGGCGCCACGTAGTCGCCGACCACGAACATCGACTCCCGGTCGACGTGGTAGCTGTCGGGCACATCCACCACCGTGCGGCCACGGCCGCGCTCCTGGTGCGTCGTGCCGGTCTCGCCGACGGCGTGCCCCGGACGATCGCTGCGCTCGACGCGGTGGCCCTGGGCGAAGCGCAGCAGCTGAACGGCCTCCGCCGGCGAGGGGGAGTAGACCGCCATGCCGCCGGGGACCCGGTAGTTCGTCGAGTAGCGCAACACGGTGCCGTTGTCATAGATCCGGGCTCCGGCGTACGCCTCCTGGCGCGTGTCGGTGAGACGGATCTCCATGCCGGTTCCGGCGATCTTCGCCTTGATCTGGCCTGGCTCGCGGTCGCGCATCACCTCGTAGGACACGCCCTGGGCCTTCAGCTCTTCGAGCAGTGCTGCCGAGCGTGCCACCGCGCGCTGGGACATGAAGCGGTTGCGGTCGACGCGGTTCGTCTGGGGATCCCGGCCGCCGTCGATGACCCACTCGCGGACCTGGTCGTACTCCTGCTGGCTCATCTTGTCCATCAGCGAGGTGAGCCCAGCGGCGTCATCGTTCGTCATCGCTCGGCCGGCCTCGAAAGGCTTGCCTTCGTGGTCGATGCGCCAGAGCACCATGTTCCCGCGCCGCGGGTCGGCCAGGGTCTCCACCTTGCCGCTGGCAACGCGTCCGATCGTCTCGTCCGGCAGGTACACCAGCGCGGTCCCGGCGCGCTTCACGGTCGCGCGTTCGGACCAGTCGGGGTCGTAGGGGCTGATCGGCAGCCGGGCCGACTTCGGGTCGACCTGGGCACCGACGCCGGTGACACGGGTGAACTCCCGCTGCGACTGCTGATAGCGCTCGTTCTGCGGGGAATGGTCACCGAACTGCGGCTCGTAGTCGGACACCCGCTCACCGAATGCCTGGTCGATGGCGGAGAGGCAGTCCGTGACGCCCAGCCGCGGGTCGGCCAGCGCGGCGCCCCGCTGGCCGAGGATCTCGTCGACCCGGGTGCGGATCGCCTTGGCCTGAGAGATCGGAACGACCTGTCCGGTCTGATCCCTGGCCTGCTCGACTGCCTTGTAGTAGACGTACTCATAGAAGTACTTGCGTAGTCCGTGCGCCTTCTTCATGGCCAATCAGCTTCCTGTGGATGCTCGGGGTTACATAAGTCTGTATAGAGCCTATCCCGCTTATTGAAAGGAGGTGAGAGGTCATACGAAAAGGCCAGTGCCGAGGCAGTCTCCCTCGATCAAGAGACGACCTCGGCACTGGTCGTGATCCATGGCTGGCTGTCGGGTCTCGCCCGACCTGGCGAGCGTGCGCGCGACGCGGCAAGCACGGCGGCGGAGTTCTCAGGCGGCCTGCCGAACCGCAAGGTCGCCCCGATCCGGGGGGGGGGAGAGATGGCCCAAGCTCCCCCTGGCAGAAAGGAATACTCGTCCCAATGGACTACGAGACACGCATGTACCACAGGTTCGTCGACGTGCTGGCCACCGGCGCGTTTGCCGGGATCTCGGCCGGGGCCCTGGCCGCCTGGCTGCTCGGCGTCGAGCTCCCCGGCGGCGCCTTGTGGTTCTACGCGGGCGGCGGCCTGCTAGGCGTCCTCATCGCCGCCGTGTACGGCTGGCGCACCTTTGAGGACGTGTGAAGCGGGCCGCCCCCTAGATTCGCCAGAGGGCTTGAGACGAAGTGCGAGACCGAAGGCACCAGGGATTTGGCGAGCCTCAGGCCAGCGAGCCGGACGCTCGCCCGGTCGTACGAGACTGGACACTGCCCCCCAAGTGGCCGCCGGCTACTTCGAGTTCATCTCGATGGCCATGGCCCGGTCGAACCGGCCGTCGGCCAGCACCTCCCAGTTCGGCAGTGAGGCCAGGTACTGGTAGAAGGCCGAGTGGACCATCATCGTCGCCAGCGACTTCAGGTCCTCCTCGGTGACGTCCCCCTCCGCGAATACCCGCGAGTCCTCGTCGTTCACATGGCCGTTGATCCGGCGGGCCGCATTGGCGTATGCGTCCGAGCGGATCTGGCTGATGTACGTCTGAGACCCATCGGCGCTGAGCAGCTCGCCGTCACCGCCGACCGAGAAGTGCTCGCGATCCTGTTCCAACTCGGTCTGCGCCGACTTGTAGGCCTCACCGATCTCGATGTCCAGACTCTTGACCTTCGCCGAGCCGTCGGGGTTGACCAGCATCTCCTTGCTGATCGTCCCCTCGGCGTAGAGCAGACGCTGCCGCTCGACGCTGACCGCCTGACTCTCGGCGACCGCAACCCCGACCTCGACGTTCTCGATGAACTGCTCCTCGTCGAACATGCTCATCCCCTCGTACTCGTCGGGGTCGACGACCACCGGAGCGTTGGGGTCCTGACCCTCGTCGACCGCGGTCATCGTCGCGATGACCTCCATGACCTCGTCGGCATAGACATCCGGGTCCAGGCGCTCGATGTCGACCTCCTGGTAGCCGTAGATCTCCCTGTACTGCGCCTTCGCGGCCGCGGCCTTGACCGCCTGGCGCATGCGCTTCTCCAGCATCTTCACGAAGTCCGGCTGGTTCATCCGCACGTCGAAGTCCATGGCACTGGACAGAGTCGGGATCGTCTGCAGCGAGTACGTGTGCCCCGGGTGCTTGATCGTGTTGCCCAGCAGCCGGAACGACATCGGCAGGATCGTCTGGTTGCGGTTCCAGATCGGCGCGTCGCCGGCCCGGAAGACGATCGAGTTGCGCGGCGAGAGGAATGCCATGTCGTTGTAGCTGATCAGCGGCTCTTCCTTGGTGTTCATCGTGTAGGAGACCCGGCCCTCGGTCTTGCCGCCGATGACCTTGTCGAGATCCTGGCTGATCTGCTTGCTGTCCCGGTATGACCGGTGCGTCTTGCCGCTCATCTTCTCCAGCGTCTCGATCATCGAGTCGTCCGTGGATTTCAAGAAGACGATGTTGCTGGTGTTGTGCGTCGGGATGAAGTCATCGGTGATGTACAGGTGCCGCTTGTCGGCGATGCTGATGCACTGCACCTCGTCGTCACGCACGTACGCGACGCTGACGACCCTGTTGAAGCCACGGGCGCGGTCCTTCCAGCGCTCGACCTTGCGAGCCAGCAGAAACGGGTTGATCTTGGGCAGACGGATGTTCTGCACGCGGTACGCCGGACGACCGGCCTTGGGCTCGGTCTGATTCGGCGACGTGTACATGACCTTGACCTTGACGTTGATCGCCACGCGGCCGCCGAGCGAACGAATCAGGGTCTGCACGCCCTCGGCAAGCTCGGGGCTCGCGGAGGTGAACTCCATCTCGCCTTTGGCGCTGATCGTGCCGTCGGTGTCCATGAGGCCCCGCAGCACATCGATGCGCTGCTGGACAGAGCTGCGCAGGTAGACCTCTGGGATCGACTTCTCCCACGAACGCTTGCCGGCGATGCCGAGATCACGCATCGAGGCGTTCACGCCGTTGATGCGGTAGCCGGTGCCGTCCTTGCGCTCACCACGGACGGTGTCGTCCACCACGACGTACCCACGCCGACGGATCTCCTCGATCGTCTCGGGATCGTTGCAGGTGAACTTCACGACGCCGTTCGGCTGCACATGACCGTCGCCCAGGATCGCCCCCAGCACGTAGGGGTCGACCGGCAGATCAGCCTCGGTGTATTCGACGGGTGCGATTCGAGGCAGCTCGATCTGGTGTCCCTTCTCGACCAGCTCCTTGATTTGCGACGTCGTCATCTGCTCTGAGATCCTTGCAGCCGTCTTGCCACCAGGTTCGGTCCCGACGGCCTTGCCATCGACCATGGTGAAGCTGGACCTCCAACGCTCGATCGCCCAGATGTGACCTGCGGACGCTTCCGCCGAGGATCCGTCGCGCAGCGTGAGCTGATACACCGGCTGCACGCCCTTCGGGTAGACGGCCGTGATCTCCGAGGTGCTGCCGAACGGGGTGAGGACCTCGGCTCCGACTGCCGCCTCACTCATCCGCATCCAACCGGACGGGGTGCTGATCAGTGCGTTCAGCGGCTGCGGATTGCCCTGCACGATCTTGTCGACGCTCTCGCCGTAGACGTCGCGCAGCTGCTGCAGGGTCTGCAGGATGAGCGTGAACTGCTGCTCCTGGCCCAGGCCGATGGAGAGCATCGTCTCGAAGCCGTCGATGCCCTTGCCCTCGGACTGCAGGTTGCCGAGCTCGTCGAGCATGAACCGCGTGCGGTAGAGCGGCTTCTGGTTCGACTTCGTCATGTACGCCTGGTCGGCGCTCACGTCAAACAGCTGCTTGACCAGGATCAGGATCAGCTTCGCGTACTTCATCAGGTGGGGTGGAGTCACCAGGAACAGCGCCTTCGGGGACTCCGAGTAGCGCGACAGCGTCTGCGTGATCGCCCGTGCCTGATGCGAGACCTTCTCCGGGTTGCCGCCGCCGGAGAAGTCGAGTCGCGTGTCCGGGTAGAGGGTGTCCCCGGCCTGGAAGGACAAGATCTTGCCGTCCCGACTGCCACCCTCCCGCACCGGCTTCAGTTCACGCATCACCCCGTTCTTCACGATCTTCTTGCCCGTCACCGGCTCGACCACGTAGTGCCGGCCGTTGAGCGAGGCCTGGTAGTTCTTCGTGAAGCTGAAGTAGAAGGTCCGCACCAGCATCTTCGTCTGCGGGTTGACCAGCTCCAGCTTGAGCCAGGCCTCGTCGCCGGGGAACTTGCCCTTGAAGTTGTACCGGGCCCAACCCTCGCGGCCGACGATCTCCTCGTGCTCGAAGTCCTCACCCAGGTTCTCGGTGAACATCGGGTCCGCGTAGGCCGACCACACGGCCTGCTGACCGACGAGGTGGTCACGCTTGACGTAGTTCGGCGCGAAGCGCACGCCGAGACGACGCGGAAACGACAGGCCCGCGAGATCCGTGTTCTGCGAGGGCTTGCCCGAGGTCAGCGTCGAGATCGTGGGGTCGGTGAAGAACGACATGGCGGTGATCGCGATGCCGTACACCGAGGCCAGCATCTTCTCCGCGCCGGCCATCGAGCGCAACGCGTTGTGGGCGTTGCCCACCAGCGTGCGCATGTTGTTGCGGGGCAGCTCCTCGCTCGCGTTGAAGTACAGACTGAGCATGTCCTGATCGGCCTTGCCCTCCCACATGAAGGCCTGGGCCGCCGCCTTCTCCTGCTCCTCGGCCAGGGCGTCCTCGTTGTTCTCGAACTCGCCGGCCTTGACCCGCTTCTCCAGCTCGGCCTCAGGGTTCTTGATCTTCTTCGAGCTCATCTGCACGAAGAGCTGGTAGCAGTTGTAGAGCGTGGCCTTGCCCCAGAGGTCATCGAGCTTCTGCTCCAGCAGCGCCGGGTCCATATTCAGCACGGCTGCGGCGCTGCGCAGCTCCCGCTCCTCCTCCAGATAGAAGTCGATGAGTCCGTAGGCCGCGCGCTTGAAGGCGTTGTTGGCGGCGTTGGGCCAGACCGGGTCCTCGCCGCCGTCGAGCGGAAAGAAGATCCCGGCGATGTTCTCCACGTACAGCGCGCACTTGGTGAAGTTGCCCTCACGCGCCGCGTCGGCCGCCAGTCCCAGGGGGTTGTAGATGTCGGTCTTCATGGAGTTGATCAGGTTGAACTGCACCGGCTCGAACCCGCGTGTCACCAGGGGCACGTAGTTCTTCACCAACAACTCGCCCTTGGGGTCGTTGATGACCATGTTCGAGGGCTTTCTCTCCCGCGACCACATGTCGATGATCGGCTCGATGTACGTCTGGCCCTTACCGGCGCGGGTGATGGCCAGCACCATGGTGTTCACCGGCGCGGTATCGACCACGTACGCCCCGGCCGGGCGCTGGACCTCGTACGCCGGGAACTCCCAGTCCTTCTTGATCAGGTCAGCGACGGTCGTGTACGTGTCCGATCCAAAGCCGAGCTTGTCCCGGTTCTTGCCGTCAGGGTTGTACGGGATCCGTGCCGTGTCGTACTTCTGTCGCAGCGTCTTGTCATCGGGGAGCCCAGATGCCTCGAACAACTCGTCGCCGAAGTCTTCGTCGATGATCTGCAGGGTCTGCGTCAGCGGATCGCCCTCGTCGTCGTCCATGACCTCGCCGGCGTAGTAGACGAGGTTCCCCTCCTCATTGATGACGTCCTTCGTGGCGCGCTGGGCGACCTCGACGGTGCCCAGGCCCTTCTTCTTGAGCATCATGTGGCTGAGCATCGAGCTGACCTGCACGCTTGAGTGAGCACCGGCGTCGGGGAACCAGTCGTAGTTCTGCTGGATCTCTTCCGGCAGGGAGATGTGCTGGTCGTTCTGGTACTGGTTGATGTCGCTCGTGGTGTTCATCAGGTTCGCCGCGGCGACCTTCCGCGAGAACCACGTACCGATGATGAGGGCGACCATCAGACCCGAGCCGAGCGTGATGAAGAGCTTGAACCCCGAGACGTCGGCCAGCTGCTCGCCGCCCGTCGTCGAGCTCTTCTTGGGCTCAGCCGGCTTCTCGGCGCTGGGCTTGCCGTCCTTCGCCGCGGTGTACCAGCTGGGGACCGGAACAGCCTCAGTGCTGGTGTAGCACTTCGCTTTCACGTCCGGGTTGCCGTCCTTGGTCAGCGGCCGGTAGCACTTCACGACCGAGCCGCCCGCACCCGTCGTGGTGTCCTGGACGTAGTATGCGCTCGGCTTGTCGCTGCGGGGCGCGCCCGAACCCACGGACGTGCCCGCCGACAGCACCGCCGCGGCGATGAGCGAGTACAAGACCCAGGCGACGATCGCCACCAGCACGCCGGCAATCACCGCGGCGACGATGCCCGGTCTGGTCGACCTCAGGGTCCCGAACGTGCTGCGGTCCAGCTGCTGGCTGTCGTAGACGTCTCGGTTCGTCAGCGTCTCGCCTGGCGTCCGCGCCGAAATCTTGTCCCAGCTGCTCGCCTTCGGCCGCGTTGCCTTCCGCCTGTTCGTGGCCACCGTGATCCCTTGCTCTCGAGCCTCGCTCGCTCTGCTGTCCTGCTGCCCAGTGCGCCTGCCTGCGCAGACGACGACGGTGAATGGGGAACGCGCCCCATGCGCCGTCAGATCACTCCGGCGCTCATGACCGTTCCGCTCAACGGGTCAAGGCCACCCCGCCGATGAACACGACCACGCCCAACAGGGCCAAGGCCGTTACGATCATGACCACGAGGATCTTGTCCGAGCTGCTCTGCGTCTCGGACGCCCGAGCCAGCTCGTTGGCGTAGAACTCCTTCTCGGCCTGCATATCCGTCAGGCGCAGCTCATACCGCTTGGCCACTGAATCCTCGACCGTGGACAGCTGCTTGAGCAGGTCAGTGACCCGCGCCATCTGGAAGTTGGTCTGCGCCTTCTCCAGGTCGAGGCTGTGCTGCCACTCGGCGTCACGCGTCGTCATCTGCATGATGGAGCCCTTACGGTGGCTTTCCAGCTCGTCCTCCATCCGGCGTATCCGGTCGGCGTGCTCAGAGCGCACCGAATCCAGGAGGTCCTGCTGCTCCCGGCGCAGGACGCCGATCTCGTCCGTGGTCCGCAGGTGCTCGGCCAGCGCCTCGGACTGGGCGATGTCGGCCTTGCGGTTGTCATCGACGATCCGCTGGATCTCGGACTTCCACTGGTTCAGGCGCTCTTCCTCGGCCGTCAGGTACTCCGACTGCCGTTCGGCCAGCACCTCGAAGATCCGCGTTTGCCCGGTCTGCATCTTCAGCGTCGCGTACGAACGCCGGACCCGCAGAATCTCCTGCTGGTTGTGGGCGTGGGCATCCTCGATGTCCCGCTCGATCTCGGCGACGGAGTCGATCTGCTCGCGCTCCATCTTCGAGCGGTGGCGCTCCTTGTACTGCAGTTCCGCCGAGAGCGCCGCCTGCTGGGCCACCTTGGAGGCCTGCGACTCGTAGTCCTTGGCGATCTCCGCCCGGCGGGACCGGATCTTCTCATCCTTCTCCGTCTGCCGCTGCTGGTGCTCGGCCTCGGCGGCGTCCTTCAGCAGCTTGTACCGGGAGCCCGCGCGGTCGGTGGCCACATCGCGGATGACCTGCTCGGTGTGCGCCGACATGAGGTTGACGTAGAGCGCACGCAGCTCATCCTCGTGCGCGGAACGGAGCTGCATCAGGTCTGCGTTGGACTGCCGGTTGAGCTGGGCGACCTGGTCCCCGAGCCACTCCGTCGCGCCCTCGGGCACAGCGATCTGCACGACCGGCGCGCCGATGGCGAAGGTCGCGTTGAACTCATCGAGCCGGACGTCCAGGTCCAGCTCCTCGGAGAGGAACCGGCGGGCGATGACGTCGCGCACCTGGGCCTGATCGGCCAGCAGCACGATGTCGCCGGCCTCCTGGTAGTTGCCCTCGACGCCGTAGCCGGCGTCGGTCTCGTCGAAAAGCTCGTAGCCGGCCACCTTGTTGCCGTCATAGTCCGGCTCCGACTCGACCGGGACGGTGCCCGCGTCGCCCCTGAAGAGCGGCTCGTCATCCAGGACCTCATCAGCCCCCTCGACACCAGGGATCCCGTCGAAGATCGCATCCTCCTCATCCTCCCCGACGACCGCAGGGGCGGGGGTAGTGGCTCCAGCCTCGGCGACCAGGCCGCTGTGCTCTTCCCACGCCTTCTTGCCCACGGCTTCTTCGAGGCTCGTGGTACCTGCAGCGACAAAGCGCGCCTGCGCGAAGGTCGCATCGTTCACCAGATCAACGAGCAGATCACCGCTGGACTTCTGCCACACGACGGCCCAGGCGTAGGTGGCACCGGTGAGCAGCGAGTACTCCTCCATGCGCGCGAGAGTCTCGTCGGTGGGGATGATGCCGAAGACCTCCTCTTCGATCATCTCCGCCGTGGCCACCGTGCGGATCTGGTCGGAGCTGATGAGCTCGATGATCGAGCCCTTCGCCTCGTCCCGCCCGTGCCGCCTGCTCAAGCCGCCGATTTCGTCGGCTGCAAGCGCGAGCATCACCCAGGCAGTACCGCTGGGAAAGACGAACTGCGTGTTCGACCGCAGGAGCTCGACCGCCGCCGGGATCGCCGTCTCTCTCACCACGGAGGCCAGAAGCTCGTCGGGCTTCTTCTTCCGTTCCTTCTTCTGTCTGACCGCTGCCGTCCCCAGAATGCCCATTGATGCGCGATCCCTTCGCTAACAAAACACAGTTCACCTGGTTTATGAATATCTTATCGCCGACCTATCGTGGTAGACGATCGTAGGACATGAAAGGGCTATTGAGTCATGAGTCGACTAGTTCGCGCCGTCCTCGAACCGGCTCATCGCACCGCGCTGACCTCGACATAGGCGTCGGAACTCAGCAAGTTCTTGTCGTCGCTGACCAGGTCACCGACGACTTCGATGCGGATCCGCCGCTCCGAGGGGTGCTCGTTGAGGAAGGTCGCCACCGCGGTGGTGACCTCGTCGGTCAGCTTCGCCACAGCCGCACGCGCACCGCCGGCATCAGAGTCGGTGTCGCCCTTGTCCTCGATGAGGTACTGCAGGACCCTCGCATCGATGTCGACCCGCATGTTGTGCTTGACGAACACCTCCTGCACCATCTGGCGCAGCTTCCTGCGCACGATCTTTTGCTGCGTCGGCAGCGACAGCGGCTGGAAAGGCACGATCGCGTCGATACGGCCCAGCAGCTCGGGCGGAAACCGGTTGTCACCCGTCGTCGAGGAGATAGAGCGACGGATGAGCTTCTCGTACTCCATCAGCTGCTTGCCCGACCCTGTGTCGTCCGCCGCATACTGTGAGATGTCCTTGTAGATCTCCGAGCCCGCGTTCGTCGTGAGCACGATGTACGTGTTGAGGAAGCTCACCTCGCGGTTGTTGTCGTCGTTGAGCCGGCCGTCGTCGAGTACCTGCAGCAGTACGCGCGTGACCATCGCCGAGGCCTTCTCGACCTCGTCGAAGAGCAGCACAGCGTGGGAGAGGTCCCACACGCGCTTGGTGAGCTCGGAACGGAACGCCGCGAACGACGAGTCCTCGGCGTACTCCGTCATGTCGAACCGGATGAGGTGCCGCTGGTCATCGCCGAACAGCAGTCGCGCCAGCTGCTTCGTGAGCTCAGTGTTGTGCGTGACCACGAACTGACCAGCCTGATAGAGGTGCTCCTCGTCGTGGACGTAGATGCACGACGAGCTCTGCTGCTCCGGCAGCTTCTCGATCGACGCGATGCCGACCATGTCGAACTTCTTCACGCGCTTACGACCCGAGGTCTCGATGACCGCCCGCCGTGCGATCTCGTGCTTGCGGGGGAGGGAGAAGAACCGGGCCTTGCCCTCGTTACCGACCTTCACGTGCACGTCGTACTCGGCCAGTTCGCGCCCACCCTCCTTCGTGCGTGTCCACGAGTTGACGGTGTTCGAGACGCCGAGCGAGAACAACACCTCCCTGAGGTCCTCCGCGAGCCCCTTGGAGAACGTCGAGTACGAGACGTTGAAGCGGTCGTTCGAGCCGCGGATCGATCCGTCGGTGTCGAAAAGGCCCCGCACCAGCGCCCACCGCTGCTGTACCGATCCGTGTTTGTACCTCTCCGGGATACGACGCTCCGCCGAGCGCGCACCGATCAGACCGGGAACCGAGGCGAGCACGTCCTTCGTCTGGTACAGCGAATCGCGGCGGTCCTCCACCGGGCCAACGCCGACAGGAAAGACCCAGCTGTAGTTGTGCCCGTACGACTTCGGTGCCGATCCCAGCCACTCGCCCACCGTCCACACGGTGTGGTCGGCGTCGTCCCCGTCAGACGAGAGCGTCAGCTGCCTCTCAGTGAGGCACCCGTTGCCGATGAGGACACCCAAGACGTACGGGTCGACGTCGAAGTCCTGCTCCGGCCAGTGCACCGGTCCGTTCGCCGGGATGAAGAACTGCAGACGCTCCCGAGAGTCGCCGGGGCAGGTCCGCACGACGCCACGCTCGACCATTTCCTGCGTGCTCAGGACCATCGGCGCGACGTCCTTGCCCGCATGCTTCTTCGACCGCTGCTTGGCTGTGTAGACCGTCCACAAGTGCGGTCCTCCAACGTCGAGAGTCCGGCCGTCCCAGAGCGTGACCCGGTAGACGTCCTGCATGCCCTGCGGGAAGTGTCCGAGCACCTCGACCGGGCGACCTTGGCGACCGAACACTCTGTCGCCCGGGACCAGGTCGCCGTGCAGCTTCCAGGTGGTCTCGCCGTCGCTCGAGTAGACCGGCACCTGCGTCGAGTCGATGCAGAATTTCCCCACACCAGTGGAGCCCGTGAACAGCAGGCTCGCCATCGGCTTTCCCTTGTCGTTGAGGTCCGCCACCGACAACTGCAGACGACGCGCCACCGCGCTGGTCGCCCAGTCCTGGCTGAACACCTTGGCGTCCAGCTGCTTCTTGATCTTTGCGCCGTCGACCCGGAATGCGACGTTCACGTTCAGGGACTCCATGAGCACGTCCGAGAGCAGGTCCCGGTCCATCGGCCGGTGCGTCAGGCGATGCCAGCCGACCATGGAGTCGAGCACGAGGATCGACTTGCGCGGCTGGGCGCTGGCCGGCATGTAGCGCTTGGTGTACTCGTAGATCTGCCGGAAGATGTGGTCGTCGTAGAACTCGTCGGCCACGCCGTACCGTTCGGCCATACCCTGCAGGATCTTGATGGTCGTCGCCTGGTCCGGCGGGTTAAGGTTGATGCGCTGCAGCCGCTCGACGAGCGGCTGGTTCGGTGAGATGTGCTTGTGGAACTCCTCGTAGGTCGTCGCCGCGATGATCCTGATGCCTCGGGTCCCCGAGGCCGCGAGCACCGGCTTGATCGCCTCGACGGCGGCGTCGGAGAGCTGGATGATCTGGTGGAACTCGTCGATGAAGAGCACCAGTTCGTGCTTCTCGTCCTTGACGAAGTCCTCGGCCTCGTCGAAGAAGCCCTTGAGTATCGCGGCCATGTTCTCGGCGTTGCCCGCCTCGGAGATCATGCGCGCCGGGTCCACTTCGAGATAGAGGCGATCCGAATCCACGAGCATCGTGGCCTGGACCAATGCGGTCTTACCCGTTCCGGCCTCGGCCAGTAGAAGCGCATTGCACAGCTCGGGACGGCTCATCGAGGCCAACAGCTGCATCGTCTCGTGCTCACGGCCGACGATGTCGCGCTCAGCCTTCTTCAGCGGCTCCGAGAGCTTAGACAGGAGTGGGTAGCGCTCGTTGAGCTGTGCCTCGTGGAACATGCCGCGCAAGACCTCTCGACTGAACTGAGAATTCAACTGGAAAATCAGTCAAAATCCTATCATGAGTCGCATTCGATAAGGCTTTGAATGGGGATTGCGAAAGGCCCCGGAGTCCACTCCGGGGCCTTTCGTTCCATCCGCTGGTCGCGGTCGCTCACCCGCCGTATTCGGACTCCGTGCCCTCCGGAGTCTGGGGCTGCTCGAACTGGTGGTTGAAGCGCTCGCCGGCGGGGCCTCGTTGCTCCCCTTCGTTCCGGCCTTACGGCGTGGTCAGGCGGCGTGCTGCGCCTCGGAGGTGACCTCCACGACAACACGGCCGAGGACCTCGTCGAGGTGCTGCTGGGTGTCATGCGCACTGTCGCCACTGACGACCGCGAAGCCGCAGCGGATGTTGTTCGGCGTGGTGCTGGACGGGGTGAGCGTGGCGAGGTCGCCGACGTCGCACAGCCACTGGAAGTGCTCCAGGTGATGGTCGTTGCCAGGGAGCAGATCGCGGTGGGTGACAAGACCTGCGGTCGGCGGGTAGATCATGCCAATGGCGGCGCTTCGCTGCCGAGTGGGGCGCAGGTCGGGGATCTCGCCGCAGGCGAGAGCGGCGGAGGCCAGGGGCAGGGAGATCCCAGTGGCCAGGCGCACGAGTTCGCCGATGAGGTCGCCGCCCAGGCGCGCGTTGACTTCGATGACCTTCGGTCCGTCCTTGGTGAGGCGGATCTCAACGTGGCTGACTCCGTGGGTGATGCCCACAGCCTCCAGAGCGGCTGCGGCGACGGGAGAGACCTCGTACAGGAGGGGGTCGTCGGCAGTGACGCTGTGCTCGGTCTCCATGAAGTAGGGGTCGAAGCCGGCCGACTTGCGGGTGACGGCCACGGCGCTGGTGACACCGCGGTGGGTGACGGTCTCCACGGAGACCTCGGGTCCGTCGAGGTACTCCTCCACGAGCACGCCGTCTCCCTCGGGGCCCTGGTGGGCGGCGCCGGCGGAGGCGATGGACCAGGCAGTGGGCAGGTCGGTGATCGTGCTGACGCGGACGACACCAATGCCGCCGGCGTGGGCAGCGGGTTTGAGGACGACCGGGTAGTCGACGCGTTCGGCCGCGGAGGCCGCGGCGTCCAGGGTGTGCACCCAGGTGGAGGCGGCGGAGGGGACGCCGGCTGCGGCGAAGCGCTGGCGGGAGGTGGCCTTGTCGCGGGCGGCGGCGACGGCCGCGAGGGTGTTGCCGGGGCGGCCGCCGAGGCTCTGGGCAAGGCGGGCGACGGTCATCAGGTAGTACTCGTCCCAGGTCACGACGCCAGCGATGGGCCTGCGGACGGCGAGCGACGCGGCGGCAGCATTGACCGCGATCGGGTCGCTCAGATCGGCCACCTCGTGGTCGATGACGTAGGGCTTCTGCCAGGTCAGCGGTGTGTCGTTGATCAGCAGCAGCGGGTAGTGGGCCGCGGTCTGCTCCAGCAGGTAGCTCCGCATGGGGCGCGGGCCGGAGCCGATCACGAGCAGCATGGGGTGGGACACGGTGAACTCCCGGGAGATTAGGGCGGGTTGGACCGGGATCAGGCCGCGCGCGGCGTGTCGGCCGGGGCAGGGCGTCGGCGGGGAGGGCGGCGACCACTGCGTCGGCCACGGGCATCGGCACCACGACCAGCACGATGGTCACGCTGAGCGTGCTGCCGAAGACGGTGGCCGGGATGAGGCGGGCGCGCAGGGTGCGCAGGACGACGGTCAGCGCGCCTTCGCCAGCCATCAGGACGGCGATGGTCACCGCGTACACGGCGAGAGGTCGGTGGTCAGGCGATGAACGCGACGTCGGACACCGGCGTCGTCGAGGCGTTGAAGGCGGGCCCGGCCGTGGTTAGGGCACGGCGCATCGGCCCCATCGCTCCGAGAGGGAGCGGTCTGGGGGCGCGTCGCGTCGGCGGCGCACCAGCTGGCGGCGACCCAGCCCTTCATGCCGTACGAGCCGCTGGAGAAGGATTCGCCGTAGTACCAGCGGTTGCCGTAGCGGTTCTTGGCGGAGCAGAGCACGTAGAACTCGCCGGCCGAGTCGAGCTGCCCCTTCTTCTTGTAGGCCACACCCGGGCCGGTACGGATGGCCGACCATTCCAGGTTGCGGCATATCACGCTGTGGTTCATGTCGTTGCTCAGTCGGGGTTCGGGATGACCGGGCTGGCTGCTCGGGCTCCCCACCGGCACACGAGATGCGCCGGTGTGTCTGTGGGTCAGCCCTGCGGAGAGGCCTGCTCGCCCTGACAGGAGCGGCGCCGCGAGTACGTCGAGGCATTCCGCTTGCGACGACGGCGAGTTCGCCAAGTGACATCCATGGGCCTTTCGAATAAGGCTTGACTCGGTCTCGGTCTCAGCCGACCGCCGGCTCCTCGACCTCGACCTCGGCTGCCTGCTCCCGCTTGGTCTCGGGGGCCGGGGCCTGCGACTCCTTGGCTGCCGCCCGTGCCGCGCGGGCGGCGCGCATGGACGTGAACTGGTTGTCCAGCGTCTTGTCGTCGACCTTGAACTCGGAGGCCTCGACGGATTTGGTGTTAACCACCAGGCCAGTGCCGCGCGTCGCGGGCATCACGTTGCCCTTGAAGCCGTAGATGGTTCCGACCTCGGTGCCGTCCTTGTTCAGGATCGGCTCGGTGTTCGGACCCGCGGCCTTGACGATCTCCTCCATCTGGCCGGTGGAGTACGGAGCACCGTTGTTGTAGCGGACCTTGCCGTCCTCACCCTGAACCCGATCGGACTTCAGATGCAGGTTCGTCTGCTCCGGACCGCGCGGATCTCGAGCGTCGAGCTGGACGTCGGCGTACTGGGACTTGCCGTCCTTGGTGACGCCGTTCTTGTAGACCTTCGCGATGAGGTTGACTCCGGTCATCGCGCCCTTGCCCTTGAGAATTGCCATGATCTCTTCCTTCCGCTTGTTCCGACTGCCCTCTGACAAGTCGGCCGCGATCAGTCACATCGTCCGGACAAGGCATTGAATCCCCGCCGAACGCTCTTCACGCTAATACTCTCATAGGTCACTCGACAAGACCGTCGACTAGTCTTTCTGCTCACGTTCAAAGTCGGTCGAGATGGGAGATGACTGCGAATCGGATGCCATTCCGGCGTCCGCTGTGGTCACAGCCTGATCGACCTGAGCCTGGACCCGCACGACGAGGTCGGCGTCCAGTGACGAAGCCTTGGACCGCCGCATCCGCTCGGCCTGCTCGCTCCCGGCGCGCAGCTCCGCGATCCGGGAGCGCAACACGAGGGTGCCGGAGTCCTCGTCTGTCTGCTGAGGTGCCAGCTCCCGGGAGACCCGTGTCATCGCCGCGACATCGTCCACCGGCAGATCGGGAATTGCCTCGGCCTGGCCGGACTGGTCCAGGTACTCCATCGCCGCCAGCAGCAACCGCCGTCGGTCCCTGGTCGTCTCGACGAAGGTGTGGTGTGCGTGCGGCCCGATCTCGACGTCGGTGACGAAGTCGTATCCCAGGTGGTGCAGGTCCAGGGCCTTGACCTCGTCGAAGTCGTACGCGGCACCGGCGACGATCTTGAAGTCCGTGCTGACCGCGTCGGTCTCCGTACTCGCCTGATCCTCGGCGCTCGACCCCACGCGCAGCACCAGGTCGCAGGAAGCGAGATCGGCCCGCAGGTTGTTCAGCTTCTGGTCATAGGACTGCTTCATCGTCCGGATGCGCGCGTCCAGCACCGCTCGGCCGCGCTTGCCCTCGGTCAGGAGCCTGCCGCCGGGCTGATCGTAGATTGTCCGGCCCAGGTTCTCGGCCTCCTCGGGGTCGTTCATCCGCTGCAGGGAGGCATCCGCGCGCAGCGCCATGAGCGAGAGCAGTCGCTGGCCGTAGGTCGCCACGTCCTGTTGCTGCTCGTACCACTGGTCGGCGTCCCCGGGGAAGGGCAGGAAGTGCCGGTACTTGCTCATCAGCCGCCGGTGGTAGTTCTCCTCGAAGCGGTAGAAGTCGTAGAGCGGGCGCGAGTCCTCGGCGGCGACGTCGGCCTTCTCGGCCTGTTCCCACTGGTGCGCGAGGTCGCGGTAGACCCCGGCCTTCTCCCGGTGGTGCTGCAGGCGTGAGGCGTAGCTGCGCAGTCGGAAGCCGAAGGAGACCAAGTCGGCCTCAGTATTCTCGTCTTCGCCCTGCCGGTCCGCGGCGAGCACCGCCATCTGCTGGTAGTCCATCCCCATGACTTCGAGCATCGGCGTGCGCACCCGCAGCTCCGACTCCGGCATGGCCCGCAGCATCTGGTAGACGCCGTTGACGGTGCGCTCCATGATCTGCGTACGTCCCTGCTCGACCAGCTTCTGCCATTCCTCCGTGCTCAGAGACTCCTTCACGCGGCGCTCGTTGGCGTAGTCGACGATGCGTTCCATGGCCTCCGGCATCGGGGACCCGGCACGGTCGAGTTGCTCCTTCACGACCTCGGTCACCAGTTGGTTCGCCTTGCGCATGCGGGCGTCATTCGAGCCGGCGCGCCACAACGTTCGGTCTGCCGGCAGGCAGGCGAGCAGGAACTGCGGCAGGGACTCGGCGCGGATCCGCTCGTGCGCCCACCGCTTGATGAAGGTGGTGACGTTGCGCCGCTCGTAGCCGACGGCGCTGGAGAGATGAGCCACCGCCTGCTTCTCATCGAGCCAGGCGTCAACACCGCGGCGGAGCCTGGACTTGTGCCGGTCCAGGAGCTTGCCGCGCTGCGTACCGTTCTTCGTCACCTGGCCCCGGCCGCCATCGACCATGGCCAGGTGGCAGTGCACGTGCTCGGTATCGACCTGGATGACCCCGACGTAGCGCAGGTCGTCGAAGCCGCTGGTGCCCGAGCTCATCCGCTCCAGGCCGTGCATGATCGCCATGCGCAGCTTCATCTGGTCGATGTGGCCGCGGTAGTCGCCGCGGGCTTCGCAGTGGAAGTCCTCGTCGACGATCTTGTGCTTCCGCAGGTACTCCTCGTCGAAGGACAGCACCGTCTTGAGCACGGTCTTGCCGTTCTCAAAGTGCTGCTGGATGTCGTTGCCGGCCGCGCGCAGCTGCTCGTCGGAGAGTGAGACCGAGCCGTAGCCGAAGGCCACGCCGCCGTCGCCCTGGGCCTGGCGCATCTCATGCTTCGCCGCACTCCGCGAGATGCCGGCGCGCTCAACGGCAGACTCCCGCGCCATGTAGCGCATGATGAAGTCGTCGGTGCGCAGGCGCTGGATGGGAGCCAGCGACTCGGTCGCCTGCTCGCGGGCCATGTACCGGGTGACGTAGTCGCCCGGCGTCGCACCGCGTGATCCCTTGCCGCCGGGCAGCGGCACGCTGAATTCGTTGACCAGGATGATGTCCTGCTTCAGGCCCATCGTCGTTCTCCTTCCTGTCTCGGTACCGATGCACTACGGCCCCGGCTGCTGTCCACCAGCAACCGGGGCCGCGCTCGTCATGCCCGATCCGTCCTCAAGACCCCAGGCTCCCTGTCTCTTATACCCAACTGACGCTGCCGCCGCCCAAGCAAGTGTATATCTCGGTGGGGGCCGGATAATTAAAAC
>NZ_JBHYIG010000070.1:19617-34138 GCF_042740015.1 Streptomyces sp. NPDC059037 | reverse complement strand
TCCCCATTTTTGGGGGCCCGGGCGGGGGTGGTGGGGGGGGGGGGGGGGCCGCCGGCGGGGGGGGGGGGGCGTGGGGGGGGGGCCCCCCCACCCCCCCCCCCCCGCCCCATACGCCCCCCCGCCCCCTCAAGATGCGGCACTCTCCCGATGTGCCGACCCTCCCTGGCAGACGAAAGTAAGGGCATCGCAGAAAGCGAAGCCGGACACCGGAAGTCAGTCAGGGAGTCGACATGTTCGAGTACGAGATGCACCAGCTGCGCGCCGCGGACCTCGCCCGTGAGGCCGACCGCCGCCGCCTCCTCCGCGTGGCCCGCGAGGCCAAGGCGGACCGTGCCGAGCGCCGCTCGGTACGCCACGAAAGCGAGGGGCGGGTGAGTACGGGCCTGCGGCGGGCCGGATTCACGCGGGCCGCGTGATGAGCACGGGGGCATCTGCCCAGGGCAGAGGGATATCCCCTGCCAGGTTGGCCGCCTCCTGTGCGATGCTCACGCCTGTGGAGACCAGGTCCGTAAGCCCCGTGTTCGTCGGCCGCTCCGACGAACTGGGCGTTCTGAACGACGCACTCGCCCGTGCCAAGGGGAGCACCCCCGGCACGGGCGAGCCGCAGGCGTTGCTGCTCGGCGGCGAGGCGGGCGTCGGCAAGACGCGCCTCATCGAGGAGTTCACCGCGGCGGCATGCGCGCAGGGCGCCGTCGTCGCGATCGGCGGCTGCGTCGAGATCGGCGCGGACGGACTGCCGTTCGCCCCTTTCTCCAGCGCCCTGCGCTCCCTGCGCCGCGAGCTCCCCGAGGAGTTCGACGCCGCGGCCGCCGACCAGGAGGGCGAGCTGGCCCGTCTCCTTCCCGAGCTCGGTGAGGCGCCGCAGCGCCGCCGCGGCACCGACGCCCAGCACGACGAGGAGGGCATGGCCCGGCTCTTCGAGCTGACCGCCCGCCTCCTGGAGCGCCTGGCAGCCGACCGCCCGGTCGTCCTCCTCCTGGAGGACCTGCACTGGGCCGACGCCTCGACCCGCCACCTCCTCGCCTATCTCTTCCGCACGCTGCGCAGCGGCAGCCTCGTCGTCGTCGCGACCTACCGCGCCGACGACATACACCGCCGCCACCCGCTGCGCCCCCTGCTCGCCGAACTCGACCGCCTGCGCACCGTGCGCCGCATCGAACTCGCCCGCTTCAGCAAGAAGGAGGTCGCCCGCCAGATGGCGGGGATCCTCAGCGCCGAGCCCGAACAGTCCCTGGTGGACGACATCTTCGACCGCTCGGACGGCAACGCCTTCTTCGTCGAGGAACTCGCCGTCGCCTCGCACGGCAGCAGCTGCGCGAGCCTCACCGACTCCCTGCGCGATCTCCTTCTCGTACGCGTCGAAGAGCTGCCCGAGGACACCCAGCGGGTGGCGAGGATCGTCGCCGAGGGCGGCTCGACCGTCGAGTACCCGCTGCTCGCGGCGGTCGCGGAGCTCGCCGAGGACGACCTGATCGAGGCACTGCGGGCCGCCGTCGGCGCCAACATCCTGCTGCCTTCGCCCGACGGCGACGGCTACCGCTTCCGGCACTCCCTGGTCCGCGAGGCCGTCGGCGACGATCTGCTGCCCGGCGAACGCTCCCGGATCAGCCGCCGCTTCGCCACCGCCCTCGAAGCCGACCCCTCGCTCGTCGCCGCCGACCAGCGCGCCACCCGCCTCGCCAGCTACTGGTACCACGCGCACGACGCGGCGAAGGCGCTCCCCGCCGTGCTTCGCGCCTCCGTCGAGGCCCGCCGCCGCTATGCGTACTCCGAGCAACTGCGCCTCCTCGAACGGGCGATGGAGCTGTGGGACGACGCCCCCGAAGACGTATGCCTCGAACTGCGCCCCCTCGATTACGCCGAGGTCTACCCGGCCTGCGGCTGCGATCCCGCCACCACCCCGCTGCGCTACCTCGACCTCATGGCGGAGGCCGCCGTCGCCGGCCGTCTGTGCGGTGAGCGCGAACGTGCCCTGAAGATCACCAAGCGGGCGCTGCGGCTCCTGGAGGGGGAGTCCGACCCCCTGCGCTCCGCCTGGTTCTGGATCCAGCGCTCCCGGCTCACCTCCACCCTCGGCCGCGGCGACGGCTGGGCGGAGATCGCCACCGCCCAGGAGCTGGTGCGCGGCCTGCCCCCGTCGGAGGTGCACGCCGAGGTGCTCACCAACGTCGCCTCCTGGGGCATGCTCCACGACCCCGGCGAGGAGACCCTGGCTGCGGCCCAACGAGCCGTGGAATACGCCCGGATGGTCAAGGCCGAGGAGATCGAACTCAACGCCCGGCTCATCCTCGGCGGCCTCCTGGTCGACGCCGGCGACGTCGACGAGGGGTTCGCCGAGATGTACGCCGTCAGGCGGCGCTGCATGGAGCCCCCGGCCCTCGTCTCCCGGATCCCGCACATCCATGTCAATCTGCCGTCCGTCCTCGAAGGCGCGGGCCGCTCCCTGGAGTCCCTGGAGATCGGCGACCAGGGCATCGCCCTCTGCCGGAAGTACGGACTCACCGACACCGAGAGCTGGGTCCAGGTCAACAAGGCGGAATCCCTTGTCTCACTGGGCCGTTGGGACGAGGCGATGGAGGCCGCCGAGGCCGCCCGCCGTGGTGCGCTCAGCGTGAAGCCACGGGCCGGCGCCGCCCACCAGCAGGCCGTCATCGCCCTCGGCCGCGGCGATGTGCCCGAAGCCACCGCCCAACTGGCCGCCGCCCGCGCCCACTACGGCACCCACGACCGCATGCCCCAGTACTCCCTGCCCGTGGCCACCGTCGCCGTCGGCATCGCGGCGGTCGCCCCCGACCCCGCCTCGGGCATCACCGCCGCCCGTGCGGAGCTGGAACAGGCCATCGCCACCGGCTTCCCGCCCGGCACCCAGCGCTACGCCTGGCCACTGCTGCTCGCCGCCACCACCGCCGAGGCCGACACCCGAGGCCTGCCCGCCGCCGAGCCCGGCCGCGCCGAGGCCATCGAACGCATCCGCCTTGCCGCCAGAAACCTCCCCGCACCCATGCCCGTCTGGGCCGCCTACGAGCAGTGGGTACGCGCCGAACTCCTGCGCGCCGAAGACCGCGACACCCCCGCCGACTGGTCCGCCACGGTCACCGCACTCGAACCCCTCGACCGCCCCTACGACCTCGCCCGCGCCCGTCACCGCCTCGCCGAGTCCCTCCTCGCCACCTCCTCCGCCAGGGGCGCGGGAGCCGCCGGCGCCGACGCCGACCGCGAGCGCGCCGCCGCGCTGCTGCGACAGGCCCGCGAGGTCGCCGAACGCCTGGCCGCCCACCCCCTCGCCGAGGCCGTCACCGGGCTCGCCCAGCGCGCCCGCCTGCCCCTGAGCCCCGACAGCGCCGCGGCGAGCACACGCACCCCGCTCACCCCCGTCGACCCCGCCGAGGCCCTCGGCCTGACCAGCCGCGAGCGCGACGTCCTGCGCCGCGTCGCCGCGGGCCGCAGCAACCGCCAGATCGCCGAGGAGCTCTTCATCTCCCCGAAGACCGCGAGCGTCCACGTCTCCAACATCCTCGCCAAGCTGGGCGTCGCGGGCCGGGGCGAGGCAGCGGCCCTGGCCCACCGCCTGCGCCTGTTCCCACCGGCTGACGAGCGGGCCGCCGGCTAGCTGACCTGCCCCTTCTCCCGCCCCGGCCGGTTTCCGGCGGCCTCGCTTACGCTTGACTGCAGGATCTCGGCTCCAGGGAGGCGCAGTGTTCAACGCGATCGAGGCGCTGTTCGCACCAGGGCGCAAGCACACCGACGACGAGCAGAAGCGCCTGGAGATGACGCGCGTCGACCTCAACGACGGCGATCCGGGGCGAGGACCGATAGACCTGACGTCGGGCAAGGTGGTCGTACGCCCACCCGTGCCCTCGCCGCGTGCGGACGAGACCGCCGGCCCTGACGAGACGCCGGGCCCTGACGAGACGCCGGGCCCTGGCGAGACCCCCGGCCCTGAGGAGACGGCGCCCTCCGGCGAACCGGGCAGCTGAGCTACTTCACCTCCACCTCCAGGATCTTGTCGTCCCCCTTCTCCGGCGTGCCCCGTGAGTCCGTCTCGTTCGTGAGCAGCCACAGCTTGTCGCCGCCCGCCGCGAGCACGGTGCGCAGCCGGCCGTGCTCACCCTTCAGGAAGGACTGGGGCTCCACCGTCCCCTCCACGCCGAGCACCGGGATCCGCCAGAGCCGCTCGCCGCGCAGGCCCGCCATCCAGATCGAGCCCTCGGCGTAGGCGATCCCGCTGGGGGAGGCCTCGGAGGTCTTCCACTGGGCCACCGGGTCGTGGAAGCCGTCCCCTCCGCCGCCGTCCGCCTTGCCCTCGACCTTGGGCCAGCCGTAGTTGTCACCGGCCTTGATCTCGTTCAGCTCGTCCCAGGTGTCCTGGCCGAACTCCGCGGCCCAGAGCCGCTTCTCCTCGTCCCAGGCCAGGCCCTGCACATTGCGGTGGCCGTACGAGTACACGGGGGAGTCGTCGAAGGGATTGCCGGGGGCCGGGTCGCCGTCCGGCGTCAGGCGGAGAATCTTGCCGCCCAGCGACTCCTTGTCCTGGGCCAGATCGGTGTCGCCCGTCTCACCCGTGCCCGCGTAGAGCATCTTGTCCGGGCCGAAGGCGATCCTGCCGCCGTTGTGGATCATGCCCTTGGGAATGCCCTTGAAGACCGTGTCCGGAGCGCCGAGCTGCTCCCCGGACGGCTTCTTCTCGTCGTACAGCATGCGGGCGATGCGGTTGTCGGACTCCGTGGTGAAGTACGCGTACACCATGTGGTCCGACGCGTACGAAGGAGAGAGTGCGAGGCCCATCAGGCCGCCCTCGCCGCCGGGGGCGACGCCGGGCACCTCGCCGAGCTCGGTCTGCTTGCCCGTCTTCCCGTCGACGCGGGTGATCGTCCCCTCGTCGCGCGAGGACACCAGGAGGTCTCCGCCGGGGAGGGCCGCCAGGCCCCACGGTGACTTCAGGTTCTCCGTGAGCGTCTTGGTGACTTTCGCCGCTCCCTTCTCCGGAGGGGCGTCGGCGCGCGGCTTCCCTGTCGGGGTCCCGCTCGACTTCGCGGGGCTCGACTCGGCGCTCTTGCCTTCGCCAGGCGCATCACCGCCGGACGAACATCCGGCCGCGAACACAAGGGCCGCAGCGGCCAATACGGCGGTCACAGCAGGTCGTTGCACGATCAGGTTCCCTTCGACGCGGCGCTTCTACTGTTCATACACCGCTCGGCCCTCGCAGGTTCCCACCTCACCCGCACGAGATCGCGGACGCCGGGCCCCACCGGAACCAGACGCCCGACGCGCTGGATCAGCGGACGCCCCCCCGCACCGGACCAGACGCCGGCCTCAGTCCCACGACCCCAGCGCCGCGGGCAGCGCCGCGATCTCCGCCAGGTCCGCCGCGGTCAGCCGCACCGCCGCCGCCCCCGCGTTCTGCACCGCCCAGCGCTCCCGCTTGGCCCCCGGAATCGGCACCACGTGCGGCCCCTGCGCGAGCACCCACGCCAGCGCCACCTGCGCCGGCGTCGCCCCGTGCCGCTCGGCCACCCGGCGAAGGCCCACCACCAGCGGCTGATTGGCCGCCATCATCTCCGCGGTGAAACGGGGATGCCGGGCCCGCAGATCGTCCGGCTCGAAGCCCTGCCCCGGTGTCAGTGTCCCGGTGAGGAAACCGTTCCCCAGCGGCATCGCCGCCAGGAAGCCGATCCCTCGCGCACCGCACCACGGCAGCAGGGTCTGCAGCGCCTCCTGCGACCACACCGAGAGCTCGGCCTCCACCGCGCCGACGGGGAAGACCTGCTGGATCCGTTCGAGCTGGCGGATCGTTCCCTCGTGCAGCCCGCGGCCCTCGCGCCGCGATGCCCGGGCGCCCAGCGCACACAGCCCGAGGGCCCGCACCTTGCCCGCCGCGACGAGCTCCGCCATCGCGCCCCACGTCTCCTCGATGGGCACCTCGGGATCGGCGCGGTGCAGCTGGTACAGGTCGATGGTCTCGGTCTGCAGCCGCCGCAACGACGCGTCGCAGGCCCGCTTCACATAGCCGGGGCGGCCGTTGGCGACGATGTGCTGCTCGCCCACCAGGAGCCCGCACTTGGTCGAGACGAAGGCCTCGGCACGGCGCCCCTTGAGCGCCCGCCCCACGAGGTGCTCATTGGTGAACGGCCCGTACATGTCCGCCGTGTCCAGCAGCGTCGAGCCCTGGTCGAGTGCCGCGTGCACGGTGCGCAGCGACTCCTCGCCCCGCTGCCGCGAGCCCGTATAGGCCCAGCTCATCGGCATGCAGCCGAGTCCGATCGCGCCCACCTCGAGCGCTGCGGCGCCGATCGTCCTGCGGTCCACCTGGCCGTGCCCCCCACCTCTGTCCTAGCGGCCACCAACGTAACCTCTGCGGCACCGGACGCGGCGTGCGGCCTGTGCGCATTAGCCTCCTGACCATGACGACAGATGTATGGCTCCCCTTCCCCGCCGACGAGATCGCGGGCCTGCCGGGCGCGTCCGACACCGGGCTCAACTACCGCTTCTGGGACGGCGGCCCGGACTTTCCCGCGGATCCGGCCGACTGCGTCTTCTACGTGGTGCCTTACATGAAGGCCTCCGAGATCGCCGTGCGCCCGCTGCCCGCGATGACGTCCCTGCGCGTCGTGCAGACGCTCACCGCGGGCATCGACCACGTGGAGCCCGGGCTCAAGTTCCTCGCGCCCGGCGTGCGGTTGTGCAATGCCAAGGGTGTCCATGAGGCCAGCACGGCGGAGCTCGCGCTCGCCCTGACCCTCGCCTCCCTTCGGGGCATCCCCGGATTCGTGGAGGGGCAGCGACAGGAGGAGTGGCGGTCCGGGTTCTATCCGGCGCTTGCCGACAAGTCCGTGCTGATCGTGGGATACGGATCGATCGGTTCCGCCATCGAGGACCGGCTTGCCCCCTTCGAGTGCGCGCGGGTGGCGCGCGTCGCGCGCTCCGCCCGTGCCACGGAGCGCGGCCCCGTGCACCCGCTCGCCGACCTGCCGTCGCTGCTGCCCGAAGCCGACGTCGTCGTTGTCTCCACGCCCCTCACCGACACCTCCCGTGGCCTGGTGAACGCCGATTTCCTGGCCCACATGAAGGACGGCGCACTCCTGGTGAACGTCGCCCGCGGCCCCGTCGTCGACACCAAGGCGCTCCTCGCCGAACTGGAGAGCGGCCGCATCACCGCCGCCCTCGACGTGACCGACCCGGAACCGCTGCCCGCGGGCCATCCCCTGTGGCACGCTCCTGGAGTGCTCATCAGCCCGCACGTGGGCGGATCGACCTCCGCCTTCGAGCCCCGCGCCAAGCGCCTGCTCGCCGCGCAGCTGACCCGGTACGTGTCCGGGGAGCCTCTCGACAACGTCGTACTGACAACCCGGTAAAGGGCGTTGGCGAACCCTTCGAGCACGCTCCGCACCCGTGTGCGTGCGCCCCGTGTTCACAAAGCCGGTGACAGTCACTGAGCGTAGAGAGACTATGTCCCTGAGTGACGAGACTGGTGTATCGTCCCGACAGGGGCTGCGCCGTGGACCGTTCGGCGCCGGGGACGAGACATCAGACTGTGAGGGGGGCGACGGGCGATGCACGGCCAATGGGTGAACGATCCGACGCGGCGAGGCCGCCGGCGGCGACTCTCACGCGCAGCGGCTCGCATGCGGACGCGTTGCCGCCACACACACCACGACCCGCGGTCCCGCACCCGCGGGAGGCGGACGGACACGGCGGAGGCGGCGCGGACCAGGGCGGCCCGGTGAGCACCCGCCCGTCGCCCGCCACCCTCCTGGAGGCCGGCGCAGGCGTGGCGACGGCGCCACTGCCGCCCGGAGCGCCGCTGACCCGCCGCCCCGCACCCGGTGCCGGCTCGGGCCTGGTCTCGCAGATCGTGCTGCTCGTGGTCTGCGGCGGGTACGCGACGGGGGCCGCGATCGGCTGGGGGTCGACCCGAGCCGCCCTGGTCATGGGCGACTTCGGACTGAGCGTCGCCGCCGCGACCGCCGCGGTCTCCTGCTTCCGCTACTCCCGCACCCGGCGCAGCCGCTTTCGACCCGCGTGGCTGCTGTTCGCGCTCTCCTCCGCGATGGCGGCCCTGGGCAACGCCGTGTGGGGCTGGTACGAGGTCGTCCTCGAGGAGCCCGTGCCGAGTCCGGGCCTCGCGGATCTCTTCTTCCTCTGCTTCGCACCGCCCGCCATCATCGGCCTGCTCGTGCTGGCCAAGCGCCCGGTGACCAGGGCCGGTTGGGTCTGCCTCGCGCTCGACTCCTGGCTCATCGGCGGCTCACTGCTCACGCTCTCCTGGAGCCTGGCGCTCGCGCACACCGCGCAGTTCGAGGGACAGAGCGTCGCGCACGCCGCCCTCTCGCTCGCCTATCCGCTGCTCGACATCGCGCTGGTCAGCATGGTTCTCGCGCTGCACTTCAGGCGATCGTCCACCAACCGCACGGCGGTGAACACGGCGATCGGCGCCCTCGCGCTGACCGTCATGTGCGACGCGATGTTCACCTCGCCGCTGCTGCACGCCAGTTACCGCTCGGGGCAGATGCTCGACGCCGGCTGGTTCGCGGGATCGCTGCTCCTGGCGTACGCACCCTGGGCGACGCCCCGGCATCGGCACGGGGACGACGGGCACCACGCGCGCGTGGAGTGCGACAGCGCCCCGAAGGCGCCGCGGGCGCCCGCCACGCGTCCCATCGCCGGATCGCTGGCCGCGCTCACGCCCTATCTGGCCGCCGCCGTCTGCACGTTGGGGATTCTCTACAACGTCCTCAGCGGCCGCAGCGTCGACGAAGTCGTGCTGCTCACCGCGGGCACGGTCGTCCTCGCCCTCGTCGTGCGCCAGGGCATCATGCTCCTCGACAACATCACCCTCACCCAGGAACTGGCCCAGAAGGAGAACCACTTCCGTTCCCTGGTACAGGGTTCGAGCGACGTCATCATGATCGCCGCTCCGAACGGCATACTCCGCTACGTCAGTCCGGCCGCCGCGGGGGTCTACGGCCGGGAGGCCGATGAGCTCGTCGGCTCCGAACTCGCCTCGCTCATGCACCCCGAGGACCTGGGCCGCGTGGTCCACGAGGTCCGCAGATTCCTCGCCGCGAACCCCCTCGAAGAGCCCACGACCCGCATCGAGTGCCGCTTCAAGTCCGGCGACGGCGACTGGCTGAACGTGGAGTCCACGGTCAACCGCCACCAGGGCGGGCTCATCTTCAACAGCCGGGACGTCACCGAACGGGTGCGCCTCCAGGCGCAGTTGCAGCACAACGCCGAGCACGACCCGCTGACCGACCTGCCCAACCGCGCCCTGTTCACCCGGCGCGTGGGCCAGGCGCTGACCGGCCGCAGAGTGACCGACCGCGGTACGGCCGTGCTCTTCATCGACCTGGACGGCTTCAAGGCGGTCAACGACACCATCGGCCACCAGGCAGGCGACGAGCTGCTCATCCAGGCGGCCCGCCGCCTTCATGAGGCCGTCAGGTCGGGCGACTGCGCGGCCCGGCTCGGCGGCGACGAATTCGCCGCGCTGATCGTCGGCGACGGCACGCGCGACCAGGCCGCACGCGAGCAGCACATCTACGAACTCGCCGACCGCCTCAGAATCACCCTCTCCCAGCCCTACGCCATCGACGGCAACGACGTGCGGGTGGCGGCGTCCATCGGCGTCGCCTTCGCCGAACCAGGCATCGGCGCGGGCGAGTTGCTGCGCAACGCCGACCTCGCGATGTACCGCGCCAAGGCCGCGGGCAAGGGCCGCGTCGAGCTGTACGCACCGCAGATGCAGGCCGATGTCGTACGCAAGGCGGAGCTCGCCACGCGGCTGCGCACCGCCCTGCACGACGGCGAGTTCGCGCTGCTCCACCAGCCCGTGGTGTCCCTGGACGACGGGCGCATCACCTGCGTCGCCGCACAGGCCCGCTGGCGCTCGGCGCAGGGCATCCTCTTCACGCCCGCCGAGTTCCTGCGCGTCGCCGACACCACGGACGCCCAGGAGGGCGCCCGCACCGCCGAGCTGGGCCGCTGGATGCTCGAGGAGGCCGTCGAGCAGGCCGCCGAGCGGGGCCACACGGGCCACGCGACGCCCATCGCCGTCCGGATGAGCGCGCGCCGTCTGCTCGACCGCTCGATGCCGCTCGGCTCCATCGAGGCGCTCCTGACCCGGCACGGCCTGCCCTCCGGGGCGCTGATCATCGAGCTCGCCGACAGCGACCCCCGGGTGCCGCTCGACGAGCTGGAGCGGCGGCTGACCACGCTGCGCAGGCTCGGCGTACGCATCGCCCTGGACGGCTTCGGCAACGGCTATGCCGCGATCACGGCCCTGCGCAGGCTCCCCGTGGACGTACTGAAACTGGACCGCAGTCTCATCGAGGGTGTCGTCGAGTCCGCGCGGCTGCACAAGATCACATCCGGACTGCTCCGCATCGCGAGCGACCTGGGTCTGCTCTCCGTGGCCGACGGCGTCGATCTGCCGGAGCAGGTCGTCGCCCTGCGCGAGATGGGCTGCACGCATGGACAGGGCATGGCGTTCTCGGGGCCCCTCGACGAGTACCGGCTGCGCCGCGCGCTGTCCCTCGGGCGGTATCCGGTGCCGCACGGGCCGGTGGAGCCGGTCTTGGCGGGCGGCCCTTCGGGCGTCTTCGGAGGAGGTGCGGAGTCCTACGCCCGCTCACATAATGAGACCCCCGTCCCACCTACTTGACAGGCACAGCGTGCCGGGGAGAGGGTCAATGCCATGCGCACCCGAATTCTCGTACTTGGAAAGCGCGTCGGCTGAAGCTGGGACTCACCGGTCCGAACACCGGAATCCCTGCGACCGCTCCCGACGCGCTCCCCTCGCTTGCCTCACGGCACGAGGGGTTTTTTGTTGCACTGGCACCCGCCAAACCACCGCAAACACCCCGCAAAAACCCTCAGCTTCGAGAAGAGAATGCCGATGACCGAGCAGGCCACCGGGGCCCACCATCCGCAGCCGCGGCCCCGTTCCGGAGGACAGCAGTCCGCCCCCGTCGAGCACGTCACGGGTGCGCAGTCCCTCATTCGTTCTCTCGAGGAAGTCGGGGCCGACACGGTATTCGGCATCCCCGGCGGCGCCATCCTTCCCGCGTACGACCCGATGATGGACTCCACCCGCGTCCGTCACGTCCTGGTCCGCCACGAGCAGGGCGCCGGCCACGCGGCCACCGGTTACGCGCAGGCCACCGGCAAGGTCGGGGTGTGCATGGCGACGAGCGGCCCCGGTGCCACCAACCTCGTCACCCCGATCGCCGACGCCCACATGGACTCCGTGCCCATGGTCGCGATCACCGGCCAGGTCGCCTCCAAGGCGATCGGCACGGACGCCTTCCAGGAGGCGGACATCGTCGGCATCACGATGCCGATCACCAAGCACAACTTCCTGGTCACCAAGGCCGAGGACATCCCGCGCACCATCGCCGAGGCCTTCCACATCGCCTCGACGGGGCGTCCGGGCCCGGTCCTCGTGGACATCGCGAAGGACGCGCTGCAGGCGCAGACGACCTTCTCCTGGCCGCCGCAGCAGGACCTGCCCGGCTACCGCCCGGTGACCAAGCCGCACGCCAAGCAGATCCGCGAGGCCGCGAAGCTGATCACCGCGGCCAAGCGCCCGGTCCTGTACGTCGGCGGCGGCGTCATCAAGGCCCAGGCCACCGCCGAGCTGAAGGTCCTGGCAGAGCTCACCGGAGCGCCCGTCACCACCACCCTGATGGCGCTCGGCGCATTCCCCGACAGCCACCCGCTGCACGTGGGAATGCCGGGCATGCACGGTGCGGTCACCGCCGTCACCGCGCTGCAGAAGGCCGACCTGATCGTCGCCCTCGGAGCCCGTTTCGACGACCGTGTCACCGGCAAGCTGGACAGCTTCGCGCCGTACGCGAAGATCGTCCACGCCGACATCGACCCGGCCGAGATCGGCAAGAACCGCGCCGCGGACGTGCCGATCGTCGGTGACGCCCGCGAGGTCATCGCCGATCTGATCCAGGCCGTCCAGGCCGAGCACACCGCGGGCCAGAAGGGCGACTACACCGCCTGGTGGAAGGACCTCAGCCGCTGGCGCGACACCTACCCCCTGGGCTACGACCAGCCCGAGGACGGCTCGCTCTCCCCGCAGCAGGTCATCGAGCGCGTCGGCAAGCTCGCCCCCGAAGGGACGATCTTCGCGGCGGGCGTGGGCCAGCACCAGATGTGGGCCGCCCACTTCATCGACTACGAGCAGCCCGCCACCTGGCTCAACTCCGGCGGCGCCGGAACGATGGGCTACGCGGTCCCGGCCGCGATGGGCGCCAAGGCCGGTCAGCCCGACCGCACGGTCTGGGCGATCGACGGCGACGGCTGCTTCCAGATGACCAACCAGGAGCTCACCACCTGCGCCCTGAACAACATCCCGATCAAGGTCGCCATCATCAACAACGGCGCCCTGGGGATGGTCCGCCAGTGGCAGACGCTGTTCTACAACCAGCGCTACTCCAACACCGTGCTGCACGCGGGCCCGGAGGGCGACACTCCGCCCAACAAGGGCACCCGTGTCCCGGACTTCGTGAAGCTGTCGGAGGCCATGGGCTGTGTCGCCCTGCGCTGTGAGCGCCCGGAGGACCTGGACAAGGTCATCGCGGAGGCCAACGCCATCAACGACCGCCCCGTCGTGGTCGACTTCATCGTCCACGAGGACGCCCAGGTCTGGCCGATGGTCGCCGCCGGCACCTCGAACGACGAGGTCATGGCCGCCCGCGGGGTCCGCCCCGACTTCGGCGACAACGAAGACGACTGAGACCGAGAGCGAAAGAGAGACCCAGAGTCATGTCCACCAAGCACACGCTCTCCGTCCTGGTCGAGAACAAGCCCGGTGTCCTCGCCCGGATCACCGCCCTGTTCTCCCGCCGCGGCTTCAACATCGACTCCCTGGCCGTGGGCGTCACCGAGCACCCCGACATCTCCCGCATCACCATCGTGGTGAATGTCGAGGACCTGCCGCTCGAACAGGTCACGAAGCAGCTCAACAAGCTTGTCAACGTCCTGAAGATCGTCGAACTCGAGCCGGGCTCGGCCGTCCAGCGCGAGCTGGTGCTCGCCAAGGTCCGCGCCGACAACGAGACGCGCTCGCAGATCGTCGAGATCGTCCAGCTGTTCCGCGCCAAGACCGTGGACGTCTCCCCGGAGGCCGTCACCATCGAGGCGACGGGCAGCAGCGACAAGCTGGAGGCGATGCTCAAGATGCTGGAGCCCTTCGGCATCAAGGAGCTCGTCCAGTCCGGCACCATCGCGATCGGCCGCGGCTCCCGCTCCATCACGGACCGCAGCCTGCGGGCGCTCGACCGGTCGGCCTGAACTCGCCCCCGGGCGCGCCCGCATAGCGAGACCTGAAAACTTTCCTCCCCCCACCCGCCGTACGGTGGGTCGCAACACCAGCACACATAGGAGATTCCCAGTGGCCGAGCTGTTCTACGACGACGACGCCGACCTGTCCATCATCCAGGGCCGCAAGGTCGCGGTCATCGGATACGGCAGCCAGGGCCACGCCCACGCGCTGTCGCTCCGTGACTCGGGTGTCGACGTCCGCGTCGGTCTGCACGAGGGCTCCAAGTCCAAGGCCAAGGCCGAGGAGCAGGGCCTGCGCGTGGTGACGCCCGCCGAGGCCGCCGCCGAGGCCGACGTCATCATGATCCTGGTTCCGGACCCGATCCAGGCCCAGGTCTACGAGGAGTCCATCAAGGACAACCTCAAGGCCGGCGACGCGCTGTTCTTCGGCCACGGCCTGAACATCCGCTTCGGCTTCATCAAGGCCCCCGAGGGCGTCGACGTCTGCATGGTCGCCCCGAAGGGTCCCGGTCACCTGGTCCGTCGTCAGTACGAGGAGGGCCGCGGCGTTCCGTGCATCGCGGCCGTCGAGCAGGACGCGACCGGCAGCGGCTTCGCGCTGGCGCTCTCGTACGCCAAGGGGATCGGCGGCACGCGTGCGGGCGTCATCAAGACGACCTTCACCGAGGAGACCGAGACCGACCTGTTCGGCGAGCAGGCCGTGCTCTGCGGCGGCACCGCCGCCCTGGTCAAGGCGGGCTTCGAGACGCTGACCGAGGCCGGCTACCAGCCGGAGATCGCGTACTTCGAGTGCCTCCACGAGCTGAAGCTCATCGTCGACCTCATGTACGAGGGCGGCCTGGAGAAGATGCGCTGGTCGGTCTCCGAGACCGCCGAGTGGGGCGACTACATCACCGGCCCGCGGATCATCACCGACGCCACCAAGGCCGAGATGAAGAAGGTCCTCGCGGAGATCCAGGACGGCACGTTCGCCAAGAACTGGATGGACGAGTACCACGGTGGTCTGAAGAAGTACAACGAGTACAAGACCCAGGACGAGAACCACCTCCTGGAGACCACGGGCAAGGAGCTCCGCAAGCTCATGAGCTGGGTCAACGACGACGACGCGTAAGTCGTAGGCAAGGGCCGGGGCGCGAGGCCCCGCCCCAGAGACCAGAGTGTGGGCAAGTGTGGCAACCCCACCCAGATATACAAGCGCCCACGAGCCGAAAGAGAGAACACTACGCCC
>NZ_JBHYIG010000070.1:17639-19607 GCF_042740015.1 Streptomyces sp. NPDC059037 | reverse complement strand
TGTGGGGGGGGGGGGGGGCTGGCGGCCCCCTCTGTCTCCGCTGTGTTGTCCACTGTGTCCAGCCACGGACGAGTGATCCTTCCGCGGAGGCGCAAGAAGACCTCCGTAGCGCCACTACACTGCTTTCAACCATTCGCGTCAGGCCCACAGCGTCGTGCGTCTTCCACGCGGCTAGCACCCTCCACCGCCTGCGGCCGTCGGGACGGCCGTCCGCATTGGACTTGTGAGGACTCACGTGAGCACTGCTGCCAACGGCAAACCGGTCGTACTCATCGCTGAAGAGCTGTCGCCCGCCACTGTCGACGCCTTGGGCCCGGACTTCGAGATCCGTCAGTGCAACGGCGCGGACCGCGCCGAGCTGCTGCCCGCGATCGCCGATGTCGACGCGATCCTGGTCCGCTCGGCGACCAAGGTTGACGCCGAGGCCATCGCCGCCGCCAAGAAGCTGAAGGTCGTCGCCCGCGCGGGCGTGGGCCTGGACAACGTGGACGTGTCGGCCGCCACCAAGGCCGGCGTCATGGTGGTGAACGCGCCCACCTCGAACATCGTCACCGCGGCCGAGCTCGCCTGTGGCCTGCTCATCGCCACCGCGCGCAACATCCCCCAGGGCAGCCAGGCGCTCAAGGCCGGCGAGTGGAAGCGCTCGAAGTACACGGGTGTCGAGCTCGCCGAGAAGACCCTCGGTGTCGTGGGCCTCGGCCGCATCGGTGCTCTCGTCGCCCAGCGCATGAGCGCCTTCGGCATGAAGGTCGTCGCGTACGACCCGTATGTACAGCCCGCGCGCGCCGCGCAGATGGGCGTCAAGGTCCTCACCCTCGACGAGCTGCTCGAGGTCTCGGACTTCATCACCGTGCACCTGCCCAAGACCCCGGAGACGGTCGGTCTGATCGGCGACGAGGCCCTGCACAAGGTGAAGCCCGCCGTCCGCATCGTGAACGCCGCGCGCGGCGGGATCGTCGACGAGGAGGCGCTGTACTCGGCGCTGAAGGAGGGCCGCGTCGCCGGCGCCGGTCTGGACGTGTACGCGAAGGAGCCCTGCACGGACTCCCCGCTGTTCCAGTTCGACCAGGTCGTCTGCACACCGCACCTCGGTGCCTCGACGGACGAGGCGCAGGAGAAGGCCGGTATCGCCGTCGCCAGGTCGGTGCGCCTCGCCCTCGCGGGCGAGCTGGTCCCGGACGCCGTGAACGTCCAGGGCGGTGTCATCGCCGAGGACGTGCGTCCCGGTCTGCCGCTCGCCGAGAAGCTCGGCCGGATCTTCACCGCCCTCGCGAGCGAGGTCGCCGCGCGGCTCGACGTCGAGGTGTACGGCGAGATCACCCAGCACGACGTGAAGGTGCTCGAACTGTCCGCGCTGAAGGGCGTGTTCGAGGACGTCGTCGACGAGACCGTGTCGTACGTCAACGCGCCGCTCTTCGCCCAGGAGCGCGGCGTCGAGGTCCGCCTCACCACGAGCTCCGAGTCGCCTGACCACCGCAACGTGGTCACGGTGCGCGGCACGCTGACCGGCGGCGAGGAGATCTCGGTCTCCGGCACGCTGGCCGGGCCCAAGCACCTGCAGAAGATCGTCGGCATCGGCGAGTACGACGTGGACCTGGCGCTCGCCGACCACATGGTCGTGCTGCGGTACGCGGACCGTCCCGGTGTCGTCGGCACGGTCGGCCGTGTCCTCGGCGAGGCGGGGATCAACATCGCGGGCATGCAGGTCGCTCGTGCTGACGTGGGTGGGGAGGCGCTGGCTGTCCTCACGGTGGACGACACCGTGCCGCAGCCTGTCCTCAACGAGTTGAGCGCCGAGATCGGGGCCACCTCCGCGCGGTCCGTGAACCTGACGGACTAGGGCTCCGGAGCCTCGGGCGCCGTCATCACCGGCTTCGCCGAGTTCGTCCTCAAACGCCGGCCGGGGGGGAAACAAACAGCCCCGCCGGCGGTTTTCTTTCCGGGGACGTCCCCAACCATCTCCCGCGC
>NZ_JBHYIG010000070.1:15302-17629 GCF_042740015.1 Streptomyces sp. NPDC059037 | reverse complement strand
TGCGCGTGTTTCCCGACACCCCGCGGTCGGGCTCTAAAACATCCCCGCGCCCCGGGCGTTTGTCTTGCGGTCTCAGACCAAGACCTTCTCCGGCTCCGGCGCGGTCACCCGGCGTAGCGTCAGCGCCGCAAGCACCGCTGCCGCCAGGAGAATCCCCGCCCCCGCGAGCGCGGCGACGTGCATGCCGCTCGTGAATGCCTCCCGGGCCGCCGTGATCAGGCCGGAAGCCGTCTCGCCCGGCAGTTCCCGTGCCACGGACAGTGCGCCGCCCAGCGTCTCTTGGGCCTCGGCCGGAGCGCCGGCCGGGATGTCGGCGCGGTAGACCGCGTTGCCGATCGAGCCGAGCAGCGCCATGCCGAGCGCGCCGCCGAACTCCTGCCCGGTCTCCAGGAGCGAGGACGCCGAGCCCGCCTTCTCCGTGGGGACCGAGCTCAGGGCCAGGTCGGTGAGCTGTGAGCCGATGACCACCGCGCCGCAGGCGAGGAGCGCGGCCGCCGCGAGGACGGTCCACAGTGCGTCGGTGCCGGTCAGGGTCAGCAGGCCGTAGCCGCAGGCCGAGACGACGAAGCCGGTGGCGACGACGTGCGCGCGGTTCATCCCGCGCTGCACGAGCGCCGTGGCCACCGGCGCCGCGAAGCCGATGAGGACCGAGGGCAGCAGCGCCCACAGCGCGGCCTCCATGGCGCTCTTGCCGAGGACCGACTGCAGATACTGCGTGGTGAAGTAGGCCGACCCCATCATCGCCAGCGATGAGACGAGGTTGAGGAGGACCGCGGGGGCGAAGCCGCGGCCCCGGAACAGCTCGGGGGAGATCAGCGGGGACGCCGTGGTGCGCTGGCGGTGGACGAACAGGGCGGCGAAGCCGAGCCCCACGGCGAGGGAGACGACGTACGCGGTCTGGAGTCCCTCGGCGGCTATCTCCTTGAGGCCGTAGACGACCGGCAGCACGGCGGCCAGGGACAGCGGGACGCTCAGCAGGTCGAAGCGGCCCGGGTTCGGGTCCCTGGACTCCGGGATGAGGACCGGCGCGAGGAGCAGGAGCAGGACCATCGCGGGCAGGTTGACCAGGAAGATCGAGCCCCACCAGAAGTGCTCGACGAGGACCCCGCTCATCACCGAGCCGAGCGCGATGCCGGCGACCATCACCCCGGACCAGATGCCGATGGCCTTCGCGCGCTGCCCGGCGTCGCGGAACATCGTGCGGACGAGCGCCATCGTGGACGGCATCAGGGTCGCGCCGCCGATGCCGAGGACCGCGCGGGCCGCGATCAGGAGTTCGGCGCTGTTCGCGTAGGCGGCGGTGAGCGAGGCCGCGCCGAAGGCCGCGGCGCCGAACAGCAGCAGCTTGCGGCGGCCGATGCGGTCGCCGAGCGAGCCCATCGTCATCAGCAGGCCGGCGAGCACGAACGCGTAGATGTCGAAGATCCACAGCTGCTGGGTGCCGCTCGGATCGAGGTCCGCGCTGATCGCCGGAACCGCGAAGTACAGGACCGAGACGTCCATCGAGACCAGGAGCAGCGGCAGCATCAGGACGGCGAGCGCGGTCCACTCCTTGCGGCCGGCTCGGGCCGGTATCCGTGAAGGCGCTTGTTCGTGCGTCGAGTTCGTCATGGGCAGGACTGTACGGACGTCTTAAACGGTTGTCTAGTACGGATGTGTAAAACGCTGGTCTGGGACGTACGTATGGATCGGCGGTAGGCTGCCCGTATGGGACACCGTGAAGATCTGCTCGAAGGCGCCAAGCGCTGCCTGCTCGACAAGGGGTTCGCGCGGACGACGGCGCGCGACATCGTGAAGGAGTCCGGGACGAATCTGGCGTCCATCGGCTACCACTACGGCTCGAAGGACGCGCTCCTCGTCGAGGCGTACGTCGCGCTCGTCGAGCCGATGGGGGAGGGCTTCGAAGGCGCGGTCGGCGCGGCGCGCGCAGCGAAGAGCGGCGGCCTCGACGGGTTCCGCGAGACATGGGCGAACGTCATCCGCTCGATCCCCGAGTCGCGGGCGATCTGGATGCTCAGCCTGGAGGTCATCACACAGGGGGAGCGGCTCGCGGGCATTCGCGATCTGCTGGCCAAGGCTCAGGTGGAGGGGCGGCGCGGGCTCGCCGCGATGTTCACCGGGGTCGAGGAGGCCGACCTGTCCGATGACGTCGTGGAGACCGAGGGGCGCTTCTATACGACGCTGCTCAACGGCCTGATGGTGCAGTGGCTCTTCGACGAGGCGTCGGCGACCGACGCCGAGCAGCTGACCGAGGGGCTGCGGCGGGTGATGGCGCGCGTGTCATCCGCCTCGGGGGAGTGAAACACCAGCGGTGCGGGCGACTGCTG
>NZ_JBHYIG010000070.1:3752-15292 GCF_042740015.1 Streptomyces sp. NPDC059037 | reverse complement strand
CCGCCCCCCCCCCCCCCCCCGCCGCGGTCACGCTGTCCCGGCCCTCAACTACCGCCAGTCGGTGCAGTACTGAGGGACGTAGCCCTTGATCTTCTTGTCGTAAGGGCTGACGTAGAGCCACTGGAAGCTCGCGCTGCTCGGCCACCGCTCGTACGCCATCGACCTTCCCGGGCACGGCAGTTCGGCCGACCGCCCCGCCGCGTACCACCGTTCGCCGCAGGACCTCAAGGCGCTCGCCGCCGCGCCCTCGCCGATGAAGGGCATCACGCTCAGCGCCGTCGGCAACGCCGTGCCCGAGCTGCTGCACCGCGTCGTCTACATCTCGGCCGCCTGCCCGACCGGATTCACCACGCCGGACGAGGAGCTCCACCCGGCCGAGCACGACGGCAATCTCCTGGACGCGGCGGTGGCGAAGATCGCGGTCGGCGACATCGCCGCGCAGGGCTTCGCCAGAGCTACGACGTGCTCGGTCCGGACAGCGTCATACGCGCGGACCGCTGGGGGCGCGTACCGCACACCTATCTGCGGCTCACCGAGGACCGCAGCATCCCCCTGCACGTACAGGACCGCATGATCGAGGAGGCCGATCAGGTCACCCCGGACAATCCGTTCGACGTCCGCTCGCTTGCCGCTTCCCACGTCGGATACTTCAGCAGGCCAAGGGAGTTCGCCGAGATCCTCGCCGGGCTTCGGTGCCGCCTCAGCCGGTGAACCCCGGCACCACCAGGCCTGATTCGTACGCGATCACCACCGCGTGGGTCCGGTTCTGCGCTCCGAGCTTGGTCAGTACGTTCCCGACGTGTGTCTTCACCGTCTCCAGGCTCACCATGAGCGACCGCGCGATCTCCGGGTTGGACAGGCCGGTGGCCATCAGCCGCAGCACCTCCTCCTCGCGCTCGGTCAGCGCCGCCCTCGGCAACGCCTCGGCGGAGCCCAGCGGGCGGGCGGCGACCATCCGGCGCAGGGCCGCAGGGAAGAGGATCGCCTCGCCCGCCGCCACCACGCGTACCGCCTCGGCGATCTGCCGGACCGGAAGGCGCTTGAGCACGAATCCGCTGGCCCCCGCGCTGAGCGCGGCGGTGACGTAACCGTCGTTCTCGAAGGTGGTGATCACCACGACCTTCGGCGGTTCGGCCGGCTCGGCGAGGAGGTGCCGGGTGGCCTCGATGCCGTTGCGACGCGGCATCCGTACATCCATCAGGACCACGTCGGGGCGCAGCCGCCGCGCCTGTTCGACGGCCTCGACGCCGTCGGCGGCCTCCCCGGCCACCGTGATCCCCGGCTGCGCCGCGAGCAGGGTGCGCAGGCCGCTGCGGGTCACCTCGTCGTCGTCCGCGATCAAGAGGGTGACGGGGGCACTGGTAGGGGTGGCGGTGGCGGCCGGGCTCGCGTCGGAGCCGGTCATGCCGACACCCGTACCGGCAGCCGGACCGCAAGCCGCCAGTGCCGCGGCCCGTCCGGGCCGACCTCGATCTCACCGTGCAGCAGCCGCACGCGCTCGGCGAGGCCGGGCAGGCCGTGCCCGGACGTCCGGAAGTCACCCGCGCCCGTACGCATGCTTGCGCCCGCCCCATTGACCACACCGAGCTCAAGGCGGTCCGGCAGGGCCGCCACCCGGACCCCGATCGGACCGCCCGTCCCGTGCCGCAACGCGTTCGTCAGACCTTCCTGCAGAATCCGGTACGCGGCCCGGGAGAGCGTCCCCTGCGCCTGCGCCAACTCGCCCGAAAGATCCACCTCAAGGACCGCGCCCGCGTGCCGCAACCGGTCGAGCAGCTCGGGCAGGTCGGCCAGGGTTCGCGTCGGCGCCGTCTCCGCCTTCTCCTCGCGCAGTACGCCCAGTACGTAATCCAGGTCCTCGAGGGCGGACCTGGCCGACTCCTCGATGCTGCGCAGCGCGGCCCGCGCCGCCCCCGGGTCGGCGGAAAGCACCTCGCCCGCGACCGCCGCCTGGATCGTGGTCGCGGTCAGCGTGTGCCCGATCGAGTCGTGCAACTCGTGGGCCAGCTTGTTGCGTTCGGCAAGGCGCTGCTCCCGCTCGGCCATCAGCGCGAGCCGCTCGGCCGACGAAGGACCCAGGAGCCTGGGCGCCAGCCACCGCAGCACGCCCGTCACCACCACGCACACGGCCGCCGCGAGCAGCAGGCAGCAGAGCGCCAACGCCCAGCCCTGCCAGCCGCCGTCGGACCGCAGCGACCGGCCGAACAGGCTCAGCCCGGCTTCGGCATCGAGCCAGTGTCCGGGGAGGGCGATCCCCATGAGGATCAGCACGCCGCTCGTCAGCGCCCCCGTCCACCCCAGCGCCGCGTGCAGCAGCAGCCAGAGGGGAGTCCGCCAGCGGTCGGCGCCGGACGGCTCGGCGGCAGGGTCCGGCAACGGCACCCTCAGGAGTTGGCGGGCGAACGCGATCAGCGCCCGTCGCGTGGTGCGGGCCAGGCCGGCCAAGCCGATCAGTGCCGCCCAGATCAGGAGGACCAGGACGGTCTGCACTCCATAGGGAGCGGATGGCCACGCCAGTGTCGGCAGCAGTGCGAAAGGCAGCAGGACAAGGCTCGCCAACGCGCCGCAATAGGCGAACAGCATGCCCGAATACGTGGAGCCGCGCAGCAGCGGCCGAATTCCCCTGATCATGATCGCCCCAGTATGGCCGGGCGGCTCACCGGTGGCCTCCCCCGATCGAGGGAGCAATTTCTCCCGCCTTCCCGCGATGTGCGTCCGCGGCCCCGAAGTCACGATCGTTCCCTGAGCAGTTGAGCGGAGGACGTCTGATGAACACGTACGGACTAAGGACGAGCATCACTGTGCGGAACACGCGAATTGCCTCTCTCATGGCCGTCGGCGCCGTGACGGCTTTCCTTTCGGCACTTACACCCGCAATGGCCCCTGCTGGATCTGAGGCATCCGTGGCTGCCAAGGACCCGCTGCGGCAGTACTCGCAACAGACCCCGCGGTGGCACCGCTGCGATGCGAAGAACCCCGCCACCTATCAGTGCGCGACGCTCAAGGTGCCGCTGGACTACGGCAATTCCGGAGGCAAGAAGACGGACATCGCGATATCCCGGATCAAGGCAGGCAGCGCAAAGGAACGTCGCGGCGTTCTGCTGCTCAACCCCGGCGGCCCCGGCGGTCCTGGTCTGGATCTGCCCGTCAGCGGGGGAGCGGACTTCCCCGAGGAAGTGAAGAGACGGTACGACCTCATCGGGTTCGACCCGAGGGGCGTCGGGCAGAGCTCGCCCGTCAGCTGCGGTCTGACCGGCGACGAACAGGACCTGGAGCGCCCGTACAAGACCGAGACCTTCGCTAAGGATGTGCAGTGGGCCCGCACGGTGGCCGCCAAGTGCCAGGCCAGGGAAGGTGACAGGCTGCGCCACCTGACCACCCGCAACACCGCTCGCGACATGGACGTCATCCGTGCCGTGCTCGGCGAGAAGAAGATCTCCTACATGGGGTTCTCCTACGGCACCTACCTCGGCGCCGTCTACGCGCGGATGTTCCCCCGGCGAACGGACCGGTTCGTCCTGGACAGTGCGGCCGATCCCGCGCGGTACGGGCGGGGCATGTTCCAGGCGATGGCGGAGAGGGCCGGGCCCGCCTTCACGCGATGGAGCGAGTGGACTGCCCGGCGGCACACGACGTACCGACTCGGCCATACCCCGGCCGAGGTCCGCGAGACGTTCTGGGACCTCGTCGCCCAGGCCGACCGCACACCCGTCGACCACGGTGGGACGCTCTTCACCGGTGACGCCATCCGCGCTCGGCGTGCCACGTTCTCCCGCGTCCAGAAGGCCGCCACATGGGTCGCCGCGCTGAAGAAGGCGGCCGAGGGCAGGAAGCCGGATCCGTCCGGCGCGCCCGAGCAGGTCCCGGGCTCCCTCCGGCAGGCGTCTGCCCGTGACGTCCCCCCGGACAATGAAACAGCGAGCGCCTGGGCCGTCCTCTGCGCCGACACCCGCACGTCGTGGCCGCGCGACCCCGAGCAGTACCGCCGCGACGCGATCCGTGACAAGGCCCGATATCCGCTGTCCGGCGACTTCGACTCCGGCATCAAGCCGTGTGCCTTCTGGAAGCCGGGCAGCGAACCCAGGACGACAGTGACCAACAGCGTCCGTGCGCTCATCCTGCAGAACGAGTGGGACCCGTCGACGCCCCTGGCCGGCGGCCAGGCCATGCACCGGGCCCTGCGCGGATCCCGGATGGTCACCGTCGCCGGCGGAGAGGGGCACATCGTCAACGGCACCGACTCCTGCGCGGACAACAGCGCCACGGTCTACCTGACCACGGGCAGGCTCCCGGTCAAGGACCTGACGTGCCGAACTCCCTCACAGCCGTGACGACTTCAGGACCATGTGAAGGAGCAGCCGGTCCTCGCCGTCGTCCAGGTCGAGGCCCGTGAGCTGCTCCACGCGCGACAGGCGGTAGTACAGCGTCTGCCGGTGGATGCCCAACTCCGCCGCGGTGCGCCCGGCTTGGCCCGCGCAGTCGAGGAACACCTCGGCCGTGCGGGCCAGTTCGCGGTGGGCGGGGGAGAGCAGATCGCGGGCCACCGGGTCGTGTGCCGCCTCCGGGGGCAGGGCCGTGAGCAGGCGGTAGGGGCCCATGTCCGACCACTGGGCCACCGGGGCGAAGCGCGGTTCGGCGCGGGCCGCGCGGGCCGCCGACGACGCCTCCCACCAGGCGGCACCGAGCTCGTCGAGGCCGTGCCGGGGGTTCGCGATGCCGGCCGCGGAGGGGCCCGCCGTGCTCGCGGCCCCCGCCGACTCCAGGAGCCGCGTGGCCGCCGACTCCGCCGGAGTCAGCACATCGGCCGAGCGCAGCCGGACCAGGACCGCGAGGCTCTGGCCCGCCGTGCCCCACGGCACCGTGCACAGGGCGGTCGCCCCCTGCACCGTACCGACCGATGGGGCGTCGTCCGGGTTGGCTGACGGCCACGGGGCGACGCACACGACCGCGTGCAGGCCCTCGCCGCGCGGGCCCAGCGCCGTGCGCAGGTCCGCCACCGCCATGTCGCGCTGCCAGCCCCGCTCGGCGGTCAGGACCGCACGGAACTCGCGGGTCAGATCGGCGCCGGCCTGCGCCTCGTCGGCGAGCAGCGCACCGATCCGGGCGGCCACCTCCATGGCCGCGCCCAGCTGGGCGTCCGTGGGCCCCGGCTCGTCGTCGAGCAGCCACACGTACCCCAGGACGAATCCCCGATGGCGTACGGGAAGGCAGATCCGGCCGCGGTAGACGCCCGCGTCCGCGGCGGGCGGGATGCGGACCGGGGCCGTCGCGCGGGTGATGCCGAAGCCCTCGAACCAGGCGCGGACCCCGGCCGTGGAGCGGCGCGTGAGGATCGACCGGGTGCGGACCGGGTCGAGGGCCGCCGCGTCGAAATCGCTGTCGCCCCCGCTGTCGTGCGCGCCGAAGGCAATCAGCTCGAAGTCGCGGTTCTCCAGCGTCGCGGGGGCGCCGAGCAGGGCCGAGATCTCGTCGACCAGTTCCTGGTAGTCGCCTTTCACGCTGTCCATTCTGACGCAGTTCGCCCTTGCCTTCAGACAGATGTCTGAGATCCAGGGCACGGATGCGTGACAGGTGTCGATGGCCCAGGATCGGAGGGATCCTTAAGTTTCACGGTGGTTCTCCGTGCCGTACCGGTTCGTTACGCATATCCAGGTACGGCCATCGCTCTATTCCCCGTGGAGGTGCCCGTGCTGGGTCCCGTGATCCTCGCCGCGTCGCGCAGCGACAAGATGCGCCGTTTCGTATCGGCGGCCCCCGGCACCAAGCAGGTCGTCGACCGCTTCATCGCCGGTGAGACGGTGGACCAGGTCGTGCCGATCATCACGGACGCCGTCGACAAGGGCCTTGAGGTCACCCTCGACGTCGTCGGCGAGGACATCACCACGCCCGAGCAGGCCTCCGCCGCACGCGACGCCTACCTGGAGCTCGTCGAGCGCCTCAAGGACCTGGGCCTGGGCACCAAGGCCGAGATGTCCATCAAGCTGTCCATGTTCGGCCAGGCGCTTGAGGGCGGCCACGAGCTGGCCCTCGCCAATGTCCGTCCCGTCGTCGAGGCCGCCGCCGCGATCGGCACGACGGTCACCCTGGACGCCGAGGACCACACCACCCTCGATTCGATGTTCGCCATCCACGAGGAGCTGCGGAAGGACTTCCCGCAGACCGGCTGCGTCATCCAGTCCTACCTCTTCCGCACCGAGGACGACGCGCGCCGCCTCGCCGAGAACGGCAGCCGCGTACGCATCGTGAAGGGCGCCTACAAGGAGCCCGCCGAGGTCGCGTACCAGGACAAGGCGGAGATCGACAAGGCGTACGTCCGCATCATGCAGATCCTGATGGAGGGCGAGGGGTACCCGATGATCGGGTCCCACGACCCGCGCCTGATCTCCATCGCACAGGAGCTCGCGCGCCGTGCCGGGCGCAAACTGGATGAGTACGAGTTCCAGATGCTGTACGGCATCCGCAGCGACGAGCACCTGCGGCTCGCGGCCGAGGGCCACCGGATGCGCGTCTACACCGCCTACGGCACCGACTGGTACGGATATTTCATGCGCCGCCTCGCGGAGAAGCCGGCCAACCTGCTCTTCTTCGCCCGCTCCATCCTCACCAAGGGCTGAGCGGTGGTTGGCGCGGCCCAGGACCCCTAGGCGGCGGCAACCACCGCCCGCAGCCGACTCAGCGGCTCAGTTCCGCTCGTCGAAGGAGATACGGAACTCGTGACTCCGCCCCAAGAGGCTTCTCACGCGCTCGCCGGAACGAGCTCGTGACGGTCAAGCCCTGACCACCGCTCAACATACGACCAGGACTTCAGTCCCCTCAGCTGAAGTCAGGGATTCACCCGGAAGAGGTAGCTATCTCATGGACGCCGTGACCAAGGTCCCCGCCCCCGTCAACGAGCCGGTGCACGGCTACGCCCCCGGTTCCCCGGAGCGTGCCCGCCTCGAGACCAAGCTCAAGGAGCTCTCCGAGAACCCCATCGAGCTGCCGATGACCATCGGTGGCGTCAAGCGCCTCGGTGGCGGTGAGCCCTTCCAGGTCGTGCAGCCGCACAACCACCAGGCCGTCATCGGCACCGGCCGCGGCGCCAACCAGCAGGACGCCCAGGACGCGATCGACGCCGCCCTCGCCGCCGCCCCGGCCTGGCGCGCGATGTCCTTCGACGACCGCGCCGCGATCATCCTGCGCGCCGCCGAGCTGCTCTCCACGACGTGGCGCGAGACGCTCGCCGCGTCCACCATGCTCGGCCAGTCGAAGACCGCCCAGCAGGCCGAGATCGACACTCCCTGTGAGCTCGTCGACTTCTGGCGCTTCAACGTCAAGTACGCCCGTGACCTGCTCGCCGAGCAGCCCGTGGCGAACTCGACCGGCGTCTGGAACCGTCTGGACCACCGCCCGCTCGAGGGCTTCGTCTACGCGATCACGCCGTTCAACTTCACCGCGATCGCCGGCAACCTGCCGACCGCCCCGGCCCTCATGGGCAACGTGGTCGTGTGGAAGCCGTCCCCGACGCAGACGCACGCCGCCGTGCTGCTCATGCAGCTCCTGGAGGAGGCGGGCCTGCCCAAGGGCGTCATCAACCTGGTGACGGGCGACGGCATCGCCGTCTCCGAGGTGGCCCTGAACCACCGCGACCTGGCGGGCATCCACTTCACCGGCTCGACGAAGACCTTCCAGCACCTGTGGAAGACGGTCGGCGAGAACATCGCCAACTACCGCACGTACCCGCGTCTGGTCGGCGAGACCGGCGGCAAGGACTTCGTCGTCGCGCACCCCAGCGCCGACCGCGCCATCCTCAAGACGGCCCTGACCCGTGGCTCCTTCGAGTTCCAGGGCCAGAAGTGCAGTGCGTCGTCGCGTGCGTACGTCCCGGCCTCGATCTGGAACTCCGGTTTCAAGGAGGAGTTCGCGGCCGAGGTCGACGGCATCAGGATGGGCGACGTCACGGACCTCTCCAACTTCATCGGAGCGGTCATCGACGAGCGCGCGTTCGCCAAGAACAAGGCGGCCATCGACCGCGCGGCGGCCGACCCGACCTGCACGATCGTCGCGGGCGGCACGTACGACGACTCGGTGGGCTACTTCGTCCGCCCGACCGTCGTCGAGTGCTCGGACCCGGCCAACGAGGTCTTCACGACCGAGTACTTCGGCCCGTTCCTGGCGATCCACGTCTACGAGGACGACAAGTACGAGGAGATGCTGACCCAGATGGAGTCGGCATCGGACTACGCCCTGACGGGCTCGGTCATCTCCAACGACCGCGCCGCGGCCGCGTACACGATGGAGAAGCTCCGCTACGCCGCGGGCAACTTCTACATCAACGACAAGTCGACCGGCGCCGTCGTCGGCCAGCAGCCCTTCGGCGGCGGCCGCGCGTCCGGCACCAACGACAAGGCGGGCGCCCCGCAGAACGTGCAGCGCTGGACGCTGACCCGCGCCATCAAGGAGACGCTGGTCCCGCCGACGGACTACTCGTACCCGCACATGGGCTGACGCCCCCTCGGGCTTCGCCGCCCGTCCCCTGAACCCCGCCTCCGATCTGGGCCCCACCCCGATCGGAGGCGGTGTCGTCTCCGCTGCGGTCAGGAGAGGGCGTCGACCACGATGCGGGTGATGTCCTCGGCGATCCGGTCCTCGCCGGGCGTTTCCGGGTCGAGGCGGGTCGTGTACACGGAGATGACCAGGGGCGCCCGGTCCGGCGGCCAGGTCACGGCGACGTCGTTGACCCCGCCGTAGGCGGGCGTACCGGTCTTGTCGCCGACCCGCCAGCCCTTCGGAAGGCCGGCCCGGATTCGCTTGTCGCCCGTGGTGTTCTCCAGGAGCCAGCGGGTCAGCTGCCCGCGGTCGAGCGGGTCGAGGGCGTCACCGAGGACGAGCTTGTCGAGGTTCGCGGTCATCGACGCGGGGGTCGTGGTGTCGCGCGGGTCGCCGGGGATGTTCGTGTTGAGCTCGGGCTCCCACCGGTCGAGCCGGGTGCGGGAGTCGCCGAGGGACCGCGCGAACGCGGTGATGCCGGCCGGTCCGCCCATCCGCCGCATCAGCAGATTGGCGGCGGCGTTGTCGCTGTAGGTGATGGTCGCGTCGCACAACTCCCGTACGGTCATGCCGGTTTCGAGGTGCAGCTCGGTCCTCGGCGATGCCGTGACGAGGTCCTCACGCGTGTACTCGATGAGTACGTCGAGCAGACCGGGCTCCTTGTCCCGCGCCCTGCGCAGGATCTCCGCCGCGGCGAGCACCTTGAACGTCGAGGCGATCGCGAAGCGTTCGTGCTCGCGGTAGCCGACGGACGCGCCGCTGCCGGTGTCCAGGGCGTGCACGCCGATGCGGCCGGGGTAGTCCTTCTCGAGCTCGCGCAGCTGCCTGCGTGCGTCGGGGAAGGCGCTCGCGCCCGCGGTGCCGGGCACGGAGAGGAAGACGGGAGTCAGGGCCGCGGCGCCTATGAGCGTTCTGCGGGAGAGGGTGCTGCGGGAGGGGGTGTTGCCGGAGGGGGATAAGTTCATGATCCCGACCGTATCGGGGCGGCGAGGCGCCGGGCGAGGAAGTCGTCGATCAGCGCGCCGATCTGCGCGGCGTGCGTCTCCAGGGCGAAGTGCCCGGCGGGCAGCAGTGGACTTCGGCTTCCGGCAAGTCGCGCCGTTGCCGCGGGGTGTCGCCCGGGAGCAGGGGCGGGCGTGGCGCCCGCACCCGGCATCAGTGGGTCGCCGACCGGACGCCGGGCAAACCGTCGAATGCTGCCTTGCCGTCCGTGGTGAACAGTTCCCTCGCGGTGGTCGCCGCAGTGGCCGCGATGATCAGGTCGTGTGCCCCTCGGGGCTTGCCTTCCCGCCGTACGTGCGCGAGCAGGCGGGCGTGCACTCGTGCCACATCCGCTGTGTAGTCCTCGATCGGGATCAGGGCGCGTACGCCGTCGACGAACTCCTGCCGCCGGGTGCGCCGGGCGTCGTCGGCGAGCTCGACGCCAAGCTGCAGCTCGGCGAGGGTGATGGCGGCGATGGTGATGTCGTCGTCCCCGTTCAGGACGCCGGCGAGCGTGCCGCCGTCACGTTCGGCGCGGATGAGCAGGCCGGTGTCCAGGATCAGGCGTCGGGCCACGACGCCCCCAGCTCGTCGGTGGTGATCTCGCGAGCGGCCAGTACGTCGTCCGCGAAGCTGTCGTCGACGGGGTGGGCGGCCAGGAAATCCTTGAGCGCCGCGCCGTTACCGGCAGGTGCCGGAGCAAGTATGGCCAGCCGTCGGCCGCCTCTGGTGATCACGATGGTCTCGCCGTGCTCCGCGCTGTCGAGCACGGATGCGAAGTTCCGGGAGACCTCTGTCGCAGTCATCGTCCTCATGGAATCAGAGTATCTGATTTCCTCTGGTCGGGGTGGTGGGGCGAGCGCTTCGACGCCGCCGTGATCACCTCGTCCAGTACCTCCCGCGCCCGCAGCAGATCCGCCACCTGGCGGTCGATCCTGGCCCGCTCCTCGGTCAGCTCGTCGACCAGCCACGGAGTCGCCGTCTCCGACGGGCCGCCGTCCTTGTCCCGCATGCACGGCAGGAGCTGGACGATCTTCGCGCTGCACAGGCCCGCCGCGAAGAGCTCCTGGATGTGCACCACGCGGTCGACCGCCGCTTCGGGGTAGTCGCGGTGGCCGCCCGGGGTGCGGTCCGCGTACAGCAGGCCCTGCTTCTCGTAGTAGCGCAGGGACCGCTCGCTCACGGCGGTACGCTGCGCCAGCTCGCCGATCCTCATGCCGTCTGAACCTCCACGCTCGAATCCCCGCCCTTCAAGCTCCACGCTTGAATCTCACACCGGTGTCAGCTTTTACCGTTCCGGCATGACGAACACCTCGCTTCTCGCCCCCTATTCCGCAGGCCGCATCGGCCACCTCCCCAACCGCATCGTCATGGCTCCCATGACCCGCGCCCGCGCCGCGGATGACGGCACTCCGCTGCCGGTCGTCGCCGAGCACTACGCCCAGCGCGCGAGCGCGGGCCTCATCGTCACCGAGGGGATCTGGCCCAGCAGCCGGGGGCAGAGCGGCTGGCGCTATCCGGGGCTGCAGACCGCCGCGCACATCGAGGGCTGGCGGCGGGTCACCGACGCCGTGCACGCCGCCGGTGGCCGGATCTACGCCCAGCTGATGCACGGCGGTCGCAACGGCCACCCGCTGGCCCGCATCGACGGCGACCTGCCGCTCGCGCCATCGGCCGTGACACCGCCCGGCCACGCGCACGGCCCCGATGGCAGCAAGCCCGACTACGTCGCCCCGCGCGAGATGAGCGTCGACGACATCCGCACGGCGGTCCAGGACTTCGTGGACGCCGCCCGCAACGCCATCGCCGCGGGCTTCGACGGGGTCGAACTGCACGGTGCCAACAGCTACTTGATCCACCAGTTCCTCGCGGACAACACCAACCTCCGCGACGACGCGTACGGCCGTGGCTCGATCGCCGACCGCATCCGTTTCGCCGTCGGGGTCCTGGGCGGCCGCGGCGGCCCGGGCGGCGCCCCGGGCGGCGGGGGCCCGGGCGCCCCCCGCCCCCCCCCCCGCCCCGGGGGGCCC
>NZ_JBHYIG010000070.1:0-3742 GCF_042740015.1 Streptomyces sp. NPDC059037 | reverse complement strand
GCGGGCCTTCGCCGTGCTGTGGCGGGCGTCGCGCCCCGTCGGCATGGTCGCGCGGGTGGCGTTGGGGGGCGGGGGGGGGGCCGCGGTCGGCGCCGAGCGGCTCGGGCTCCGGCTCTCCCCGGGCAACCCGCAGTTCGGCATGGCGGAGGCCGACCCCGGCCCCGTCTACCGCGCGCTGCTCGACGAGATCGACGGCATCGGCCTCGCCTACCTCCACCTCACCGACAACGACCGCTACCCGGCCCTCACCGACCTGCGCCCCCACTGGCACGGCACGCTCATCGGCAACGTCGGCGAGAACGGCGACCCCACGACGCGGGAGGCGGGCGAGGCGGTCCTCGCGTCCGGGGCCGTCGACCTCGTCTCGTACGGGCGCGCGTTCATCTCCAACCCCGACCTGCCGGAGCGGTTCGCGGCGGGCGCGGCGCTCCAGGAGATCGACGAGGCGCACCTCTACACCAACGGGGCCGAGGGGTACACCGACTACCCGTTCCTGGAGCGCGAGTTGGTGTCGGCCAACGCCTCGCGGTCAGACCTCCACTAGGACCTGGTCAAGGGATTTCCGTACGAGATCGGGGACCCGGCAGTCCGCCGCCGGATAGCCCACGGGGATCACCGCGAACGCCTTCTCGTTCTCCGGGCGGCCGAGCACCTGCGAGAGGAACCGCATCGGGCTCGGCGTGTGGATCAGCGCGGCCAGGCCCGACAGGTGCAGGGCGGAGAGCAGCATCCCGACCGCGATGCCGACCGACTCGTCGACGTAGTAGTGCTTGTGCTTGGTGCCGTCGTCGCCGAGCCAGTAGCGCTGCTGGAAGACGACGATCAGCGCGGGCGCGTCCGTGAGGTGCGGTTTCACCTCGTCCGTGCCCAGCGGGCGCAGGGCGGCGAGCCACTCCTCGCCGAGCCGTCCGTCGTACGAGATCTGCTCCTCGTGCTCTGCGGCCTCGCGGATGCGGCGGCGGATGTCCGGGTCCTGGACGAGGGCGAACGTCCACGGCTGCTGGTGCGCGCCGGACGGCGCCGTCGCCGCGCACGCGATGGCGTCCCGCACGACTTGCGCGGGCACGGGGTCCGGCGCGAACTGCCGCACCGTGCGCCGCTCCCGCATCCGCGCCCGCAACTCGGCGGCGTGCGCGAGGGATTCGGCCTCCGGCATGCGCTCCGGGCGGTACGGCACGGAGCGGTAGGGCTCGCCGTGGATGGGGGTCCATGCTTGCTGCTGCTCGGTCTCAGACATGGTCCGATTCTGCGGCGTGGGCCGTCGCCCGCGCCATGGTGCAGACCAACTGTGGGAGGAGAGCGGCCTGTTCAGCGCCATCCCGCCACGATGAGGGAGAGTCCGATCGTGAATCCGGTGCCGAGCAGCGCCAGATACAGGCCGTAGAACCGCCGAAGCCGGTGCACAAGGAAGCCGAAGGCTCCGAAGGCCAGGCCCACGGTGAGGGTGCGGGAGCCGCGCGAGAGGGCCGAGTGGGTCAGCCAGTCGGACGGGGCGACGTCGGCGCGGCCCGCCTCACGTGCGTACACCTTGAAGGGGATGCCGTTCCATGGCTGGTGGCGGACGGCCGCGGCGGACTCGACGGCGAGTTCGGCGCGCACCTCTGCGCGCATCCGGTCCGTCGTGAGCGGCTGTGGCAACTGTGCGCCGGACGCGGCCAGTTGGAGGGCGAGCAGGCCGCCCGCCAGGCTGCCGGCGAGGGCCGTGAGCGACAGCTTCAGGGCGCGGCGCGGCATGGCCACGCAGGCGATCGCGAGGAACAGCTCCGGCATCAGCGGCCAGCTCAGCGCCTCCGCGAAGGCCCAGGCGAAGGCGAGCGGCAGCCCCCATCGGGAGGCCACGACCGCCGCGGTCCGCTTGCGCGCTGCGGAGTCCCTGAGCGGTTCTCCCGTCGTACGGCGATGCAGTGCCGCCACCGCGTCGCGGGCCTCATCGGGGGTGGCCGACGCGGGCAGCGGATCACCGACGGCGACCCGTACGAGGGCCGGGCGGAGCCTGCCGTGCTTGGGCAGCAGGCGGTCCGTGCCCGCGATGGCGACCGGCACGACCGGCACGCGCGCGTGCTCCGCGAGGACCACGGCGCCTCGGTGGAAGGCGCCGAGCTCGCCCGCCCGCGCGCGGGTTCCCTCCGGGAAGAGGACCACGGCCCGGCCCGCGCGGAGGTCGTCCGCCTTGGCCAGGAGGTCGTCCATGCCGCCTCCCGTGCGGCGTACGGGGAAGCCCGCGGCAAGCCGGCTGCAGATGCGCCTGCGCCAGGGAGAGGCGAACCAGTAGTCGGCGGCCGCGCCGATCGCCGGGGCGTGGCGGGCGTCCAGCGCCGCGAGCAGGGCGGCGGTGTCCGCGTGGGAGGAGTGGTTCGCCACGACGACGCAGCCGCCGGGCGGGAGGTGACCCCTCCGCTCGACACCTCCGGTGAGGGTGAGCAGGGTCCACCAGAGCGCCCGGCGGAGTCTGGCCGCGGGCCTGCGGGCGGCGGGCACGTGGCTCGGTCGATCACCGGCTCCGCCGAGTTCGTTTTCAATCGCCGGACGGGCTGAATGTGCTGCCCACTTGCGGCTCACGGTCCTCACAGCGTCACCACCATCGTCAGCAACAGCGCCACCAGCAACGAGTCGATCCGGTCGAGCAGGCCCCCGAACCCCGGCAGCCAGCTCCCCGCGTCCTTCACGCCCGCCTCGCGCTTGACCATCGACTCCAGGAGATCCCCGAGTACGCAGCCGACGAGCACGGCGGCCCACAGCACCGCGGAGAACGCGCCGACCGCGGCCAGCGCGGCGGCCGTCGCCGCGGCGGCGCCGGCGACGCCCGCCCAGGTCTTGTTGGGGGAGAGGGGAGAGAGCGGGCGGGCCAGGACCCCCCGGCGGCCGAGCGCCGTACCGCCACACCAAGCGCCCACATCGCCGAACGCCACAGCGACCCCCACGGCCACGGCCGTATCGCCGAGCAGCACGAGCCCGCTCAGCGACACCGGAATCCACAACAGCCCGAAAACCGTCCGGCACGCGCGCGTGAAGCCCTGCGAGGCGTCTCCGGAGAAGAGGGCCGCCCCCGCGGCGGCGATGAGCAGCGCCCCTGCCGTCCGCAGGTCAAGGGCGCCGGGCGCGGCCCAGGCGACCCCCGGCACCGCCACGGCGGCCGCCCCGAGCACCAGCCGCTCACCCCGAGGCAGCCCCGCCATCCGCGCGTACTCCCCGACGGCGATGACCCCGAGCCCGGCCGCGAGCGCGAACGCACCCGCCCGCCCCACGAAGAACGCCCCGAGAAACAGCGGCGCGGCCACGGCCCACGTCCGCCACCGCTTACGCAACTCACCCCGCATCCGCACCCGCGAGGGCAACGCCGCAACAGCGACCCCACCCGCGCCAAGCACCCCGGCGACGACGGGCATCGCCCGCCCGGCAGCTTCGCCGGCGATGAAGGCGGCGCTCATCGCACGCCTCCGACCTCAGGCGAGGCACCCAACTCCTGCGACAGCGGGGCCAATGCTCGCGACGGCAGCATCGCGCGGGCGCCGCCGCGCGCTGCGACGGCGACGGCGACGGGCAGGGTGCGTCGGGCGGGCTCGCGTGCGGTGAGGCAGGTCTGGGTCGTGCCGGTCGTCGGCTTCCGTGTCTGCGGGGCCGGCGCCGGGGAGGGCAGCGGTGCGGCGGTGAATCGGTCCGCACTCCGCGCTTCGGTGGCGGCGGACGGGGTGCGTCGGGCGGGCTCGCGTGCGGTGAGGCAGGTCTGGGTCGTGCCGGTCGT